>NZ_JEYB01000010.1:0-100709 GCF_000582255.1 Acinetobacter sp. 1566109
AATACCCAAACCACTTTCAGATGCAAGATGCTTATTTTTTTCACATATTTTTAAGGCATGATAGAGTTTACGGCCTTTACTCGCCCCTTCCATTAACCGAACACGCTTACTTAATATAAACCCTTCCACATGCTGGATATTTGCCTGTGGCAACATAGGCACCAAAATTTGGTCTAATTGATCATCTAAGCGCTTCCAGACAGCTAAACGCTGCTCTACTGTATAAGTATTCCATTGAATTACTTCATGGTTAAAACGGCGACAACCACGACATACTTGATCACCAAAAACTGTTGAACAACGCCCTGCACATGGGGTGAGAGAGAGCGTTCGATGATCATTACTCAAAACAAACTCCTTAAATAAACCATATACTTTTTATGGTTTTCTCGCTTATTACAAATTTTCGCGCTAAAATACGCGCCTTAAATTTCTATCTTAATACATTTGGAGTATTCCATGAACGCTACTGTAGAACAGCTTGCACCTGTAGAACAGCAAGCGACCGCAGGTTGGGTTGTTGCAGCACTATATCAATTTAAAGAAGTTCAAGATCCGGCCGATCTTCAACTACGTCTTTTAGACTTAGTGAAAACAATTAACCTTTGCGGAACTCTGATTGTAGCAGGTGAAGGAATTAATGGTACGGTTGCAGGAGACCGTGAGGCAATTGATACTATTCATCAATTTTTATTAAATGAAGGCTTCAATGCTATGGAATACAAAGAATCCCATAGCTCTGACAAACCTTTCCGTAAAATGAAAATTAAGCTTAAAAAAGAAATTGTGACTTTAGGTGTAGAAGTAAAACCTCGTGATTTAGTTGGTCACTATCTTGATCCTAAAGAATGGAATGAGCTTATTGCACGCGATGATGTCATCTTAATCGACACACGTAATGACTATGAATACAAAGCCGGCACTTTCAAAGGTGCAATTGACCCTAAAACAGAAACATTCCGCGAATTTCCTGAGTACGTAAAAAAAGAATTAGAACAACATAAAGACAAAAAAATTGCGATGTTCTGTACTGGTGGTATTCGTTGTGAAAAATCAACTTCTTTACTTCTTCAAGAAGGATTTAAAGAGGTTTATCACCTAAAAGGCGGTATTCTCAAATATTTAGAAGAAACACCAGCTGATGAAAGTCTTTGGGAAGGTGAATGTTTCGTATTTGACGGACGTACTGCGGTAACTCATGGAGTCGAAGAAGGCGCAAACATTAAATGTCATGCTTGTGGCTGGCCTTTAACTCCTGAAGAATCAGCGCTACCAAGCTATGAACATGGTGTTTCTTGCGTATATTGCATCGATAAAACGACAGAGAAACAAAAAGCTGGTTTCCGTATGCGCCAGTCACAAATTGCTGCTGCTAAGCGTAAACGCCTATAAAATTAAAAAGTAACTTCAAAAGGCATTTAGTTTTCTAAATGCCTTTTTTTGTTTCTACTAAATAAGTGCTAATAATAAAAAACGCCCTAGAAAGGACGTTATTTATTATTTCTTCTAATAAATTAATTTGGAGTATGGTACATCAAATATAATTCATTCAAATTATCTGGAATTTCTTCTGCCAGTTCATCCATTAACTGTCCATTGCGTCGGAAAGACTCCATTTGTGGATCTTCTTCATCAATTCCACTAAAAACCATGATCGGTAAAGTCAAATCAACCAATTGTTCTTCATACTCAGGAGCAAACCATGCTTCTTCATTTAAGAACATTGCATCAACAAACCCTACACTCCAATCGCCTAGGCTTGATTCAACATCAGCTTCTTCAACTTCAAATGGAAATTCAATCCCATTTTCATTTGCTAAATCTTGACGAATCGACTCTAGCCAAACCTTGATTTGCTGAATAATTTCTGCCGGAACCTTTTTCTGGTTACCTTCGAATAATTCATCTAACCAGCGGTCAAACTGAGGGCCTACTGCAATTGCACACAAAAAACCATGAGTTGCAGCAAAGTCTAAACCATACTCATTGTGGTCTCCATCTAGATATTCACTTAACTGGTCTAAATCTAATGCACTCATTGTGTTACCTGACTTTAAAAAGAAATTGACGATAGCATAGCACTTAAGCCGACGATGCCCTATTTAGTTTTGATTAGTCTTCATCATCAAGATCATCATCGTCTAAATCATAATCGAAATCTTTTAACTCACGCTCTAAACGGCGCTGTGCCAATAGATCATCAATTAATCTACGTTTTTCCAACGATTCTTTTGCACTGATTTTGCCTGATGACTCATCAAAACCGACATCATCATCATCGCCGTAGTTATCATCTAGTTCAAAATCTGTAGAAGACACTAAAACTACCTCATAATGAAAAAATGTGAATGGGTCTAGCCGCTATTTATCTGTCTTACTTTTCCTTGTCAAGTTTTATTTATATTTTTTTCATTTAATTGCTCATTTGTACTTTTTTTCGCCCAAAAAATTGTGTATTTATAAAACAGCACAGTCTTTTGATAATCGAAGATTTCTACAAATTTTTCTATGATTTAAACTTGAAAAAAATGATTTTAGCCCAATATTCAAAAAATAGTCGTGAATTCAAAGATATTTTTTATTTAACGGTCACCGATCAAAGCCGAAACATTTCAAGCAAATTGTGCTATCATGCACGGTTTTTCACTGCCACAGATTCAACAAAGAGTAAGCAAAGATGAGCGATATGCATTCCCCTACTTCTCAAGTAGCGGCTCTGATTAGCCGAGGCAAAGAACAAGGTTACTTAACTTACGCTGAGGTTAACGATCATCTGCCGGACTCGATTACTGAAAGCGAACAGATTGAAGACATCATCCAGATGCTTCAAGACGTTGGTATTCCTGTACACGAGCGTGCACCTGAATCTGACGATACCATGTTCGGCGAGTCAGCTGACGCAACTGATGAAGTTGCTGAAGAAGAAGCTGCTGCCGTACTTGCATCTGTTGAAAATGAGCCTGGACGTACGACAGACCCTGTACGTATGTACATGCGTGAAATGGGTACAGTAGAACTATTAACCCGTGAAGGTGAAATCAGCATTGCCAAACGTATTGAAGAAGGGATTCGTGATGTCCTGAACTCAATCGCTTACTGGCCAAATGCTGTTGAAGTTGTATTAAAAGAATATAATGATTTTTTAACTGGCGAACGCCGTCTTGCCGATATTTTATCTGGCTACCTCGATCCTGAAACTGATGAAGATATTCCTGAAGTTTTAGAAGAAGTTGAAGAGCTTGAGGAAGAAGACGAATCATCTACAAAGTCAACGAAAGAAGTTAAGCTTGATGATGACGATGAAGAAGAAGAGTCTGAAGGTGATGATGACTCTGAAGGCGATTCAGGCCCAGACCCTGAAGTTGCAAAAGTTCGTTTTGCTGAGTTAGAAGCTGCATGGGCTCAAACTAAAGCTGTGATTGAAAAACATGGCCGTAATAGCCCTGAAGCAAATGAAGCTCTTGAGTCTTTAGCAACTGTATTCATGATGTTTAAATTTACTCCACGTTTATTTGACATCATTTCAGAAATGATTCGCGGAACTCACGAGCAAATCCGTGCCAACGAACGTGAAATTATGCGTTATGCAGTGCGTCGTGGCCGTATGGATCGTACTCAATTCCGTACATCTTTCCCTAAACAAGAATCTAATCCAGCTTGGTTAGATGAACAAATTGCTAAAGCTCCTGCAGAAATCAAAGCTCATTTAGAAAAAGTTCGTCCAGATGTCTTAGCATTCCAGCAAAAGATTGCAGATATTGAGAAAGAACTTAATTTAAGCGTTGCTGAAATTAAAGATATTTCTAAACGTATGGCGATTGGTGAAGCTAAAGCACGTCGTGCGAAAAAAGAAATGGTAGAAGCTAACCTTCGTTTGGTAATTTCGATTGCGAAAAAATACACCAACCGTGGTTTACAGTTCCTTGACTTGATTCAAGAAGGGAACATTGGTTTGATGAAAGCCGTAGACAAGTTTGAATACCGTCGTGGTTATAAATTCTCGACTTATGCAACTTGGTGGATTCGTCAGGCAATTACCCGTTCTATTGCAGACCAAGCACGTACAATTCGTATTCCTGTACATATGATTGAAACGATTAACAAGATTAACCGTGTCTCTCGTCAGTTATTACAGGAAATGGGCCGTGAACCTACTCCAGAAGAGTTGGGCGAACGTTTAGAAATGGACGAAGTCAAAGTTCGTAAGGTTCTTAAAATTGCTAAAGAACCAATTTCAATGGAAACTCCAATCGGTGATGATGAAGATTCGCATCTTGGGGACTTTATTGAAGACCAGAACATCACTTCTCCAATTGATGCTGCGACTTCAGAAGGCTTAAAAGAAGCAACTCGTGAAGTTCTAGAAAACTTAACTGAACGTGAAGCTAAAGTATTGAAAATGCGTTTTGGTATTGATATGCCAACCGATCATACTTTAGAAGAAGTTGGTAAACAGTTTGATGTAACACGTGAACGTATTCGTCAAATCGAGGCGAAAGCATTACGTAAATTACGTCACCCTTCTCGTTCTGAACACTTGCGTTCTTTCTTAGAGAATGACTAAGTTCTGAAATCTTGAAATTTCGATACTAGTCCCCATTTAATAGAAAGAGCTACAAACGCCTGCGATGATGCAGGCGTTTCACATGATGAGGTTACTTATGTTAGACCGCACTCCATCTCGCGAACTCCGTGAAGACCTTTGGGTATTTCCAATGGACTATCCAATTAAACTCATTGGCGATGCGGGTGAAGAATTACGTATAGCTGTAGTTGATATTCTAGTAAAACATTTTCCTGACTTTGACCAATCAACGTTAAAAGTACAAGAATCTCGTACAGGCAAATACCATTCATTAACCGCACAATTACGTTTTGATGAATTGGAACAAGTTCATGCTTTATATGCAGACTTGGCTGCTTGTCCGCAAATAAGAACTGCACTTTAATTTTAAGATGCCATGACAACTTTAATGTCGTGGCATTTTTATTTATATCAATCTTATTATAAATAACGATAAATATTTAGAACCGTTTAAGCAAAATACTTTAAACTCATCAAGAGCATACTCTCATAACTCAAAGTTGAGAGACTGCCCTTCTGTTTAGTACATCGCACAGGAAAATGTTTAATGAGCCTTGATAAACCCACTTTGATTATTCGTCAGTGGAACGATTTACAAGATTATCAAAGCAAATTCGAATTGATGAAGAACCTGACCAATCAACGTGATGAAAACACACCCGACGAGCTATGGTTGCTCCAGCATCACGAAGTATTAACTCAAGGTCAAGCTGGAAAACCAGAACATATTCTAATTCCATCCAATATTCCTGTAGTTCAAACTGATCGTGGTGGACAAGTGACATGGCATGGACCTGGTCAACTGGTGGCTTACTTTATGTTTGATCTTAATCGGCTAAAGTGGAATGTGCGTACATTGGTTAGTTTTGCTGAACAATTTATGATTGATGTTTTAAAGAAATATAATATTGAAGCATATGCAAAACCTGATGCTCCAGGCGTATATGTAAATGATAGAAAAATTGGTTCCTTAGGTTTCAAAATTCGTCGTGGTCGTAGTTATCACGGTTTAGCCCTAAACTTGGACTGCGAATTAAATGGGTTTCAAACCATTAATCCATGTGGTTATGCAGGTTTAGAAATGGTTCGCATACAAGATTTAGTGACTCCATATCCATCATTTGAGCAACTTTGTCAGGACTTTATTGAGTATATTAAGGCTTCTGGGTACTTTAATGACCCTGAAGTCAAAATTGAATAAATGATTTTGAGATGGAATAAAAATAGATTAGAGTAATTACTCTAAATTTGCTTTTGCATAATTTTAAGAAGGGATAGCAAGTGATTTCGACAAAAGCTGTAAAGCCCACTCTGCAACTTGCCTACGTTAAGCTCATGATGGATGTTGTTGGTCGTGGCTTAGTCATGGCGAGTCAAGTAGATAGTGAAATACAAGAGGAAGTGTCCAAATTTCCTGTTCACTTTGTACTTTCAATGAATGTCTTCCCAAATGGACCAGCATTTTTTGCCCGAGTGACAGAGAACAAACAATTAGAGCTGCTAAAAAGAGCGGAAAAAAAACCTGATTTAACCATTACATTTAAGCATGTAACTCATGCATTTTTGGTTTTCTCATTTCAGGAAAGCACTGCTCAAGCATTTGCAAACGATCGAATGATTGCCGATGGTGATGTATCCGCAGCAATTCGTCTAGTACGCTGCCTAAACAAAATGGAATCTCTCATTTTACCGAAATTGGTAGCTTCACTCGCAGTTAAAGAATACCCAACCGAACTCACCCTAAAAGAAAAATTCAACGAAGCTGCAAATATTTATTTAAAAGTAGCTAAGTCTTACTTCAAGCGGAGCGCATAGCATGGCTAAACCATATTACGAATTCTTTTGTCCTGTAAAAGTCATTGCCGGTAATGCTGCTTTAGAACATATTCCGTTTGAACTCGCGACTTTAGGGGCAAAGCGTCCGCTTATCATTACCGATAAAGGCGTTCGCGCGAATGGCTTACTCAACCCTATTGAAGCTGCATTTAGCACGACTGATGCTGTCATTGGCCATGTTTTTGATGATGTTCCACCAGACTCAAGTCTTGAAGTGGTTCGTCTTGCAGCAGAAGCTTATCGTACAAATAAGTGTGACGCGATTATTGCTGTTGGTGGTGGCTCTGTTATTGATACCTCTAAAGCAACCAATATTTTAGTCTCTGAAGGTGGAAATGACCTTCTTCAATATTCTGGTGCACATAACTTACCAAAACCATTAAAGCCATTTTTTGTGATTCCAACCACATCAGGTACAGGTTCAGAAGTGACTATGGTTGCTGTGGTTTCTGACACACAAAAGAATGTGAAATTGGCATTTGCCTCATATTATTTAATGCCACATGCTGCAATCTTAGATCCACGTATGACATTAACTTTGCCACCTCACTTGACGGCAATGACTGGTATGGATGCGTTAACACACTGTGTGGAAGCGTATACTTGTATGGCTGCTAATCCACTCAGTGATGCCTATGCAAGTGCGGGTATCAAAAAGATTAGTGAAAATTTATTTAATGTTTTAGAAAATCCAAATGACTCACAAGGCCGTTTAGAACTCGCACAAGCTTCTACAATGGCAGGTATTGCATTTTCTAACTCGATGGTAGGCCTTGTGCACTCATTAGGACATGCATTAGGTGCAGTTGCTCACCTGCCCCACGGTTTATGTATGAACCTATTCTTACCTTATGTGCTTGAATACAACAAACAAGTCAATGGTCAGAAAATTGGTGAATTACTATTACCTCTAGCTGGTGCAGATATCTATGCGCAAACTCCAGCAACCCAACGTGCAGATAGAGCAATTACAACTATTTTAGCAATGCGTGATCGCTTATTTAGCTTAACCAAGTTACCACGTACCTTGCGCGAAACTGATAAGGTTACTGAAGCACAACTTGATGAAGTTGCAGAAAAAGCACTAAATGATGGCTCTATTATTTACAACCCTAAAGAAGCAAGCTTAAAAGATATACGCGAGATCTTACAAAAAGCTTGGTAATTTAAGTTTTAGCTATCTAAAGAAAAATCTAAGGGTCTGATTTTTATGATAAATCAGACCTTTTTTATATCTATGAATTTTTATTCATCATTTTCTTTGGAAATATGGCAAAAAATTTGCTAAAAAATCCACGAAAGTACTGACAATTTGCATCAATTTAGGATAGATTGGCGCACTTTATCTTTTATGTAGGGGGGATCGTTCGTCTCAAACGATCCTTAACACCAAGCTGATCCTTGATCAACGATTATGAGGATAACGCCGTTGACAAACTTATCTGGGACTAAACCAACAGCTAAACTTCAAAAGAATCTTGTGCTATGGCACATCATTATTATTGGTTTAGCTTATATTCAGCCATTAACTTTATTTGATACTTTTGGTTTAGTATCAGAACGAAGTGGTGGTCATGTACCTACTTCTTATATTTTTGCGTTAGTTGCAATTTTATTGACGTCGATCAGTTATGGACACATGATCAAACGCTATCCTTCTTCAGGATCGGCATATACCTACGCCCAAAAGTCAATTCACCCTAATGTTGGTTTTATGGTGGGTTGGTCATCTTGGCTAGACTATTTACTTTCACCACTCGTCAATATCATTTTGGCCGATATTTATTTAAGAGCATTGTTTCCGGAAGTAAATAATTGGTTATGGGTTATTGGCTTAACTGCATTAATGACTGTGATTAACTTATTTGGCGCACGTTTCGTTGCTCGTTTTAACAGTACAATTGTAGTTATTCAACTTGGTGTTATCTTTTACTTTGTTTATCAAGTATATACCTTGCTTACTCAAGGGGTATATGCTGATGGCACGCTGAATCCAGATAAAGCTGAACTATGGTCACTCACTCCTTTTTGGAATGATATGACTTCTATTAGTGCTTTGATTGGTGGTGCAACAGTACTGTGTTTTTCTTTTACAGGTTTTGATGCTTTATCTTCACTTGCCGAAGAAACAAAGGATGCTGAAAGAACGCTTCCAAAAGCGATTTTCTCAACAGCATTACTTGCTGGTGTCATCTTTATTATAAGTACTTACTTTATCCAGTTATATTTTCCAAGTAACCCAAATACTTATTTTAAGCCTTTAGATGAATCACAACCTGTGATGGTTGCAGCAATTGGCAGTATTGCCTTTAAAACGTTAGTTTTATATTTTGCTGTAGTTGCAGTTATGGCATCGGGTATTTCAGCACACGCTGGCGTATCTCGCTTAATGTATGTAATGGGTCGTGATGGGGTTATCAATAAAAAGTTATTTGGTCATATTAGCCCAAGACTACATACACCAACTTACAACATTCTTATCGTTGGTGTAGTTGCATTGTCTGCTGGCTTTTTAGACCTTGAACATATTGTTAACTTAATTAGTTTCGGGGCCTTAACTGCTTTTAGTTTTGTGAATTTCTCAGTAATTTCGCGTTATGCGCTTAGAGATGGTAAAAACAAATCTATTAAAGATATTATTAATTACATTATCGTACCAACGCTTGGCTTTGCCAGCGTGTTCCTAATGTGGTTGGAGATCGACAAGCTTGCTTTACAAATCGGCTTGGCTTGGGCAGTGGTTGGTGTAGGTTATCTTGCTTACAAAACCAAAGGCTTTAAATACAATGCTCCTCAACACAACGAGCATGAATAATAAAAAAGGCGCTTAAAGCGCCTTTTTTATGGACTTATTATCCAAATATTTTATTTACAATACCTTGTACGCGTTTTGCATAAAGTTTTGCTGTTTCCAAATCCCCTGTTGGAATCTCATCTACACTTGCGTCTGATGGCGACTGAACAAGTAAACCTACTGAACCACCTAGGTTATTAACATCTTCACGTTTTGCATTTTTAGTATTTGCTGGTAACAGACCCAAGCTCACCCAAATACCACCGTGTTGTGATGCTAAAGTTTGTAATTGGATAAGCGTAACTTGCTTATCACCATTTAGACTTGCACTGTTGGTAAAGCCTGCAAATACTTTATCTTCCCAACCACGTGTAAACCAAACTTTTGAAGTTGCATCAGCAAATTTTTTAAACTGCCATGGAGCTGTACCCATGTAAGTCGGAGCACCGAAAACAATACCTTTTGCATTGTTTAATGTTTCCCAATCTTGCTCAGTAATATTACCTTCCTGATCAATCTGGATAAGTTGAGCATTAATTTCATTAGCAAAAGTTTCAGCAACTACTTTCGTGTGGCCATAACCAGAGAAATATACAACCGCAATATTAGAATTAGACATGGGAGAAACCTGTGTTTTATTAAATTCTGTTTTATGATATATTTTAGAAACTAGGTGTCAATTAGTTACCAATTGGTAACTAGTATATTTTTTTAGAAATAAGTAGGTAAATGGTATGAATGAATGTCTAAAATACAATATTTTTCAACAACATTGCCCTGCTCGTTTATTTTTTGAAAAAATTGCAGATAAGTGGGTTTTACTCATCTTAAATATTCTTGAGGAAGAAACTCAGCATTTCAATTTACTCAAAAAGAATATTCAGGGCATTTCTCCTAAAGTCTTGTCACAAAAATTAAAAATGCTAGAAAGAGATGGTTTTATCGAACGTAAAATTCAAGACACTTCACCCATTCGTGTAGACTACTCACTTACACCATTGGGTCAGAATGTCGCATCAATGGCATTCCAATTAAAAGAATGGGCTGAAACAAACATTGAGCAAGTTTTAGCAGCACAAATTATGTATGACGAAAAAATACTAGAACAAGCTTAAATTAAAATTAGATCAAAAAATAAGGCCACCTAGGGCCTCATTTTTTGTATTTAGGAAACTAACCTAAATTTTTAAAACCTTGCTGACGCCATGCTTCGTAAACAATCACTGCAGTTGCATTAGACAAATTCAAACTTCTAGAGTTTTCAGCCATGGGTAACCGAATCCACTGCTCTTGAGGGAACATCAAGCGAACATGCTCAGGCAAGCCGCGTGTTTCTGGCCCCATCAGTAAAGCCACAGGTCGGTTTAAATCAACTGTATGCGGAGTTGCAGAACCCTTCGTCGTTAGAGGAAAGACATGCTCAACACCTTTTGACTTTAAGTCTGCGAGGCATGCTTCAATATTGTCCCAAATCTGCATTCTTGCCCATTCATGATAATCAAGCCCCGCACGTTTAAGCTTTTTATCATCAAGCTCAAAACCTAAAGGCTTAACCAAATGCAATTGAGCCCCTGTATTCGCGCATAGTCGAATAATATTCCCTGTGTTTGCAGGGATTTCAGGCTCGTATAGAACAACATGAATCACTTAATTACTCACTTAAATTACTTGTTGGTTAGCTTAGGCAATAATTACATCTCTTTTGTAGATAGTAATTGGCCTACTAATTCCACTGTAACTGTTCGCGCAAACGTACGACCTCACCAATAATTGTGAGAGTCGGCGCATGAATTTGATGTTCTGTCACTTTAGATGCAATATCAGCAAGTGACCCCACCACAACCTTTTGTTCAGGGGTTGTACCCTTTGAAATTAATGCGACTGGCATATCTGGACGCTGTCCGTGTGCAATCAGTTGCTCACAAATACGTTCCAAGCCCACCAAACCCATATAAAGAACTAAAGTCTGGTTCTCATATACCAGCTCATTCCAAGGAAGCTCAGGAGAACCTTCTTTTAAATGACCAGTTAGAAAACGTACACTCTGAGCATAGTCACGATGAGTGAGCGGAATACCAGCATAAGCTGAACAGCCTGACGCTGCCGTAATGCCCGGAACCACCTGAAATGGTACACCAGCTTGGAACAATTCTTGGATCTCTTCGCCACCACGCCCAAAAATAAACGGATCACCGCCTTTTAAACGACAAACACGCTTTCCTTGTTGAGCATATTCAACGAGTAAAGCATTGATCCCGTCTTGAGGAACAGAATGATTTGAGCGAGCTTTACCAACATATATTTTTGTCGAGTCTCGACGGCATAATTCTAAAATGGGTTGAGATACCAAACGATCATAAATAACTACATCAGCTTGTTGCATTAAACGCAAAGCTTTTAAGGTAAGCAGTTCAGGATCACCTGGACCTGCACCCACCAAATAAACTTCACCTTTAGGTGCTTTCCACTCCAGCAATGCTTGTTCAAGCATGCTATCTGCAACATCACGATTATCGTTAAAAACCTGCTCTTTTAAGGGACTTGCATACAAGTTTTCCCAAAAAATACGGCGTTCATCAGGATTAGAAATTTTTTCTTTAACCTGATTTCGCCATTTTCCAGAAAATTCCGCTAACTTCCCCATTCCATGCGGAATGGATGTCTCTAACTGTGTACGGATTTGACGAGATAAAACAGGAGACGTCCCATTTGAAGCAACCGAAATCACTAAAGGTGAACGGTCAATAATCGCAGGAACCATAAAGCGGCAATGTGGAATATCGTCAACACTGTTTACGAGTAAATTACGTACTTCGCATTGTTCGAAGACTGTTTTATTGACTTGCGGATCATTGGTCGCGGCAATAACGAGTCGATATGGTGGACTTAAAAACTTTTCAGAGAAAACTTCAACAAAATGCTGACCGCTTGTTGCTGTTACTAATTGCAAAAGCTGCTCTTCAATTTCAGGAGCAACAATATCTATTATTGCCCCCGCCTTAGCTAATAAGGTTGCCTTGCGTAAAGCAATATGCCCTCCGCCCACAATCAGACAACGTTGCTGCTGCAACTTCAAAGAGATTGGAAAAATATCCACCTTAAACCTCTACATCAATCATCTGATTATGTTTAAGCAAAAAACGTGCACAATTTAGATGCAAAGTTTAGTCAATAAAAGTTGCACCACCCATATATGGGCGTAATACTTCTGGAATCTCGATTGAGCCGTCTTCACGTTGGTAATTTTCCATTACTGCAAGCAAAGTACGTCCTACTGCAAGACCTGAACCATTTAGCGTATGCACTAATTCAGTCTTCTTCTGATCCATACGGAAGCGTGCTTTCATACGACGCGCTTGGAAATCACCCATATTAGAGCAGCTTGAAATCTCACGATATGTATTTTGGCTTGGAACCCATACTTCTAGATCGTAAGTTTTCATCGCACCAAAGCCCATATCACCACCACAGAGCAAAATTTTGCGGTATGGCAAACCAAGTGCCTGCAAAATGCCCTCAGCATGTGCAGTAAGTTCTTCAAGGGCCTGCATAGACGTTTCTGGTTTAACGATTTGCACCATTTCAACTTTATCAAATTGGTGCTGACGGATTAAACCACGTGTATCACGGCCATAAGAACCAGCTTCACTACGGAAACATGGTGTATGCGCTGCATATTTTAATGGTAAACGGTCTGCGTCAATGATTTCATCACGAACAAAGTTTGTGACAGGAACTTCAGCTGTAGGAATAAGGTAGTATTCTTTTTCGCCTTGAAGTTTAAATAAATCTTCTTCAAATTTTGGTAATTGTCCTGTCCCACGAAGTGAGTCAGCATTAACCAAATACGGTACATAAGCTTCTGTGTAACCATTCTTTAGAGTATGGGTATCAAGCATAAACTGAGTTAAAGCACGTTGTAGACGCGCTAAAGGCCCCTTCAATACGCTGAAACGTGAACCAGTGAGTTTGGTCGCAGTTTCAAACTCTAGTCCACCCATCCACTCGCCTAAATCAGTATGATCTTTGATTTCAAAATCGAACTGACGAGGTGTACCCCATTTTGAGATTTCAACGTTATCACTCTCATCCTTACCAGCTGGCACAGATTCATCCGGTAAGTTTGGAATGCTAAGTGCTTTTTGCTCAATCTCATTTTGTAGTTCTGATAAAGCAACTTCAGCTGCTTTAATCTCATCACCAATCGCCTGCATGCGTGCCATGATTTCAGAAGCATCGCCACCGGATTTTTTAATCTGACCCACTTGTTTAGCACCGGCATTTCGCTCTGCCTGTAACTTTTCAGTTTTTGATTGCAAGTCTTTACGGCGAGTCTCTAAAGACGCCCATTCTTGAACGTCTAACTGAACACCACGTTTTGCCAAAGCTGCATTAACGACTTCAATATTATTTCTGAGTAACTTAGGGTCGATCATAATTAATCATAATATGGGTAAAAAACTGGCTATAGTGTAAGCCCTTAACACTAAAAAATATAGTGATCATCTTCATATCGAATAGCTTTCACACAATTCTAAGAAGAGACCTCATATTTTACATGTTGTAGTTTGGCACACTCGGGAAATACTCAGGTTTAATGAACTTAGCTGCCTCAGAATATGGCAGTGTTAATTCAGTCATTCCTTCTGCATAAGAAGCTAACTCATAGACAGGATAGACAAAAACGATCCCATTGGCACCATAATAGTAATTATCACTTAGTTGCAGTTTTTCACGGCTAATATTGTGGTCTTGAAGCCAGTTCGTATTCGCATCAAAAAGTGCATCAACGAGTTGCTTTTCAACATCTGGCTTAAGGAGTTCCGCAACAGTAATGTGTTTTTTATTTAATAAATCAAAATTTACAAATTCTTGATGAGACATGCCATGTGCTGCACCCGCAGAGTATGAGTATGTCTGTAAGGCAAAGGTTGCAAGATTATAATTTTGTCCCAAATAACGGACATAAATTGCACTTTGACTTGAGCTCGGCTCCCCTTCTGGTACCTCGACAGGTTTATCAGCCAAGTTTGCAAAAGCATTCGGGTCTGCTTTTTTTATACGGTTCGTAAAATAATCATTAATCCATTTTTGGTTGGTTTGTACTGTCTGAAAATCATATTCAGTACAGCCATCTTCAAGACAAACTTTAGATTTTGGTAATTTGACTGGAATTACTTTTGCCTGAATCACTGGAACTTCTGCTTGTTTTTGTTCTTTTACTGAAGCACTAGATGCAGGTTGCTCATCTTTAGCTGCAGATTTTGGCTGACAACCACTTACTGCCGCCATGGCAGCCACCATAGGAAGAATGAAAATAATTTTCTTATCGTAAAGTCGCATGTTAATCCCCGTGTAATCTGTTTTATCACTATACAAAGCGTAGGAATAAGACGGGGTTAAAAAATGTATCTAGGATTGATATATAAAAAGAAAGCCACCCTTTTAGGTGGCTTTCTTAACGAAGCACAATAATTATTGATCAATAATATCTGTGCCTTTTGGTGGTGTAAAATTAAAAGTTGAAGCTGGAATTGAGGCATTCACTTTTACATTATTAAATTTCACGTAAGTGGTTTGACCTAAAGAATCTTGTAATACCATTAACGTAGGTGCTTTGTTGGCACCAAAACTAATAGTTAAGCTTTGGAAAGCTCCATCTTCTTTTTTCGGGAATAAAGTGAAATATAATTTAGATTTATCTGGCTGAGTCACTCGGTAAGACTTCATGATTTGACTAGTATTACCAGAGAGCAATAAAGCTGGAGTATCGGCTACTTGCGAATCTAAGCTTTGACGTACAGCTTGCTGTAAATCGGGGTCATAAATCCATACTGTTTTACCACTTGTCACAATAGTTTGTTTAGACGGGCTCACAGTTTCCCAATAAAATTTCCCCGGACGTTCAACTTTCATTGAACCTTTAAATGTCTGGTTCATATGCTGAGCACCTAAACCTTTTTTCTGTGCTACAGCTTTTGTATTTGCTTTGGTTGTTTGTTCAAAATCAGCAGTTAAACGCTGTAATCCTGATAACTGATTTACCAGGTTCCCAATTGCCTGTTGCTCCGGTGCTGCTACTGGTGCAGCAAACGCTGTAGTACTCATTACAGGAGCAAGCACTGAGGCGCTGAGTGTAATAGCACACATGGTTTTACGAAGCATATTCATGTCATCACCTTTTTAGTTGCTGTAAGATAACTTGTTCGCTTTTAATTTAACTCAGCCAAACAAGCTCTTCATTCAAGACTCATATTAACCGACAAACTCTGTGCTAATCATTGAGAAAATAAGATATTTTGTTATGTTGTTCATATAGTTTGTAGAATTTCATTCATCATGATGAAGATAAAATTAATGAAATTCCATAAAAAAAGCCCACAAAATGTGGGCTTTTTCTTAAGCTAAAACTTAAACAGTTTCAACTTTTACGTAGCGACGGCCAAATTGACCTTTCACTTCGAATTTTACTACGCCGTCAGCAGTAGCAAATAAAGTATGGTCACGGCCCATACCAACATTTGCACCAGCGTGGAATTCTGTACCACGTTGACGAACGATGATGTTACCAGCAGTTACAGTTTGACCACCGTAAACTTTAACACCTAACATTTTTGGGTTTGAATCACGACCGTTCTTCGTCGATCCACCGGCTTTTTTAGTTGCCATGTCTCTTACTCCTCGTGATTAGCCTGAAATACCAGTAATTTTCAACTCAGTGAACCATTGACGGTGACCTTGTTGCTTACGGTAGTGTTTACGACGACGCATTTTGATAATGCGGATTTTGTCGTGACGACCATGACCAATCACTTCTGCAGTTACTTTAGCGCCAGCTACAACTGGAGCACCGATTTGAATGTTGTCACCGTTTACAACCATTAATACATCATCAAATGTAATAGTTGCGCCAGATTCAGCCTTCAATAATTCAACTTTAAGGGTTTCACCCTCAACTACACGGTGCTGTTTACCACCGCTTTGGATTACTGCGTACATAACGTACTCCAATCAGCCCGTGTCGTCGTGCCGATAAAGGGATATATCGATCTTAAAACGAACGCCACTGGGGTTATACAAGGCGATAGATTTTAAGTGAAATTTGATCAAACGACAAGTGCTTTATCTTTATCTGGGCAATAGAGACCGCTATTCTTACATAATAAAAACAGCTTAAATTCGAATTTAGTACTTTTCATTGATTCTGAATGAAATTTAAAATACAGTTCCAAACACAACTTGCAACAAGAACAAGCTGTATTCATGTTGACGTTATTAAAATTTATTGTTTTGTCGGAAACACACCGTTTTGCCGAAATAAAGAACAAAGAACTCTTCATGAACATACAAATGATTCATATCAATTGCTTGTTTCCCTGTTTAATGCACTTTTAATTGATACACTAACGCCACTTATCACCAATACGGGGTTTTTCTTCATATGGTCATCGATTTTAAGCAAGACATTCTCGCTCCTGTTGCTACAGACTTTGCTGCGATGGATCACTTGATTAATGAAGGAATTAGCTCAAAAGTCGGCTTGGTCATGTCAGTGAGTAAACATGTCGTTGAAGCTGGCGGCAAACGTATGCGCCCAATCATGTGCTTACTTGCAGCACGAGCTTGTGGTCTGGACAACATGCAAAATGCACAGCGTCTGGCTGCCATTATTGAAATGCTTCATACCGCAACTTTAGTGCATGATGATGTGGTCGATGAATCGGGGCTTCGCCGTGGTCGTCCTACTGCCAACGCAACTTGGAACAACCAAACTGCCGTGTTAGTGGGTGACTTCCTTATTGCTCGCGCTTTTGACCTATTGGTTGATTTAAACAACATGACCTTATTAAAAGATTTCTCAACAGGTACATGTGAAATCGCTGAAGGTGAAGTATTACAGCTTCAATCTCAGCATCAACCGGATACAACCGAAGAAACATATTTAAAAATTATTCACGGGAAAACTTCTCGTTTATTTGAACTTGCAACTGAAGGTGCTGCCATTTTGGCTGGGCAAGAAGCTTACCGTGAACCTTTAAGATTATTTGCAGGTCATTTTGGAAATGCATTCCAAATTATTGATGATATTTTAGACTACACTTCAGATGCTGAAACATTAGGTAAAAATATTGGTGATGATTTAATGGAAGGTAAACCGACTTTACCGTTAATTTCAGCATTAGCACATTCAACTGGTGAAGAGCACGCTATTATTCGTCGTAGTATTGCGACAGGTGGGGTTGACCAATTAACCAGAGTAATTGAAATTGTGCAAAAGTCTGGTGCTTTAGATTATTGCCAGCGCCGTGCCCAAGAAGAAACAGAAGCAGCACTGCAAGCCTTATCAATCTTGCCTGATACACCTTATCGCCAAGCATTGATTAACCTCACTCGGCTTGCATTACATCGAATACAGTAGATATTATTTTGCCTATGCATATAAATTTTTCAGATCATTTTTTAAAAATCCAGAAACAGCTTGAAAACCCTCAAGCTGTTATCGACGAAAATATCCTCATTGACTTAGTCAATGCCTTACGGCCATCCGATCCTCACGATACGGATGAGATAGAGCAAAAAATACAAGCATTTATTGACAGCTTATTACTTACTCCTACCGCTCCTGCTCTTTTACAAACCTTTTTATTACGTTTAATTAATCAATATAAGCAAGTAAGCTTATATGCCGATAGCGGTATTTTGTCTTTAGATGGTTTCTGGAACCAGCTTGGGCAAAGACTTGGCGGCCATTTTCTACCGCTTATTGAAGATGCAAGCCAACTCAAAATTTTGATTGGAAAAATTTTCTATTTAGAAAGTGATTCAGTCTGGTTAAACAATGTTGATGACAAGGATTGGGCAACCTTATTCGGTCTAATTGGGCAAAGTAATAGTAATGTTGAAGAAAAACATGCCATTCAGCGAGAAATGATCAAGGCTATTACGGTTCTATCTTATCGTATTAGTGGTATTGGGCTTTATCCTGAATTTATTAATGCTCAGCCTGAGCTAACTGAATATGAGTCGCCGTTTTTAGTACAGAACCGTGAAATTATTGAGTTTATCGAAAAATATAAAAAACAAGATATTTCTCAAGATGACACTGTGGTAACTGTACCTCCAGATGCATCTCAAGCATTTGTAATGTTGGAACAATGTCGGGATGTCGTTTTAAAGATACGTCGAGCCACAAAAAGAATTGGTGTGAGTTTAAGTTTGACATATCTATTGTCTTTACTTGAACAATGTTTAGACCGAATTGAATTATTGCTCTATTTGGTTGTTGATAACAGCGAAGGACGTTACGTTTCTTTAGGAAACTTAATTTCGGACTTAACTAAAGCTCATTATAGTGAAAAAAGCGTCCGTTCTTTACTTAGCACGACTAGTGAGCTTATTGCCTTTCAAGTCACAGAAAATGCGAGCCGTACCGGTGAGCACTATGTAAGTACAGACACTAAAGGCTTTTGGGGAATGTACAAAGCCGCTGCCGGTGCAGGTGTCATTATTGCCTGTATGGCAACATTAAAGATTCTTGCTGCACGAATGACGATGGCGCCACTCATGCAAGCCTTTACGTTCAGTATGAACTATTCACTTGGCTTTATTCTGATTCACGTATTGCACTTTACCGTTGCAACAAAACAGCCAGCAATGACTGCTGCTGCACTCGCTGCGACTGTACAGCAACGTAAAGGTTCTAAAACTGCACAAATTGCAGAATTAGCAGCGCTTATTATCAATATTATTCGAACTCAGTTTATTGCTATTTTGGGGAATATCTCGATTGCGATTCCTACCGCTGCCCTCATTACCTTTGCTTGGCAGTTCTATCTTGATGAGCCCTTATTAACCCATACCAAAGCAACCTATTTATTACATAGTTTAAATCCTTTTACGTCATTAGCTGTTCCTCACGCAGCAATTGCGGGAGTCTGCTTGTTTTTATCAGGCCTGATTGCTGGATACTTCGATAACATGGCAGTTTACCGAAAAGTAGGGCCGCGTTTAAAAGCTCATCGCCGACTACGCAATTTATTTGGACAAGAACGTCTTAATCGTTTTGCAGAATATATTGAACGTAATTTAGGTGCACTTGCGGGTAACTTTCTATTTGGTGTCATGCTAGGAAGTATGGGAACAATAGGTTTTATTTTAGGTTTACCTCTAGATATTCGACATATTGCCTTTGCATCAGCAAACTTTATTCAAGGTTTAATGACTATAAACGGTAGTCCAGATATTGGCTTGATTATTGTTTCGTTTTTAGGCGTACTGTGTATCGGTCTCACGAACTTATTTGTGAGTTTCACTTTAACGATTATTGTGGCTCTACGCGCACGCCGAGTTCGCTTTGAACAATGGAAACCTTTGGCTAAACTGGTCATGACCCATTTTCTTACACGTCCGAGCGACTTCTTCTGGCCTCCAAAACAGCCTTTAGAATTAGAAGAAAATGCCCAAGCCAATAGTGGAAAAAAAGCAGAACACTAACTGTTTTGCTTTGTACACAAAATGTGATATCCGTCAATTTTGTTGTGATTGTTTTTCCAAATGTTAAAAAAATTTCAAAATGAATTTACGATGATCTATCAGGCTTGAAAAAAAGTGTACTGGCAAGTACACTTTCAACGGCGTTCAGTAGTACAAAACTACATGAATAAGCAAAGGTGTGTATATGCCCTATCTATTGCTTTGTATTGGTTGCGTTTTTTTAGGATTAGGTATTCTTGGTCTATTTGTGCCAAGTCTTCAATCTTTGGACTTGCTCACCGTTCAAACATTGAGTCACCATCGTTTAGATTATCTTAATACTATAACCACCTTTCTTGCACGCATAGGCGGCATGCCTTTTGTATGTTTTTTATCCTTTCTAATATGTGTATATTTAGCATGGTATAAAAAATATATTACTGTTATTTTCATTAGCTTGGGAGTTTTTGGCAGTATCACCATTGGTTGGCTGCTCAAATGGTGTGTTAACCGGCCTAGACCTCCTGAGGCATATCATATTGTTGAAAGTTATGGTGCATCGTTCCCAAGTGCACATAGTGTTTATGCATCAACACTAGCTTGTCTGGCAATGATTATGTTATGCCGTAAGCACAACATTAACTCTCCTTATATTGTTTTGATCTCCTGTCTTTGGTTTGTGTGTATGGGGCTTTCAAGAATATATGCAGGAGTTCATTTCCCAACAGACGTACTCGCTGGTTGGGGCATTGGTTTTATTTGGATTGCACTGCTTTGGCTCTGGTTATTACAAACACAAAGTAGGTTAAGTAGAAAACAAATATATTTTTAGATTTTATCTAAACGAGGTGGAACAATGATGTCGGCTAAGCTTTGGGCACCAGCCCTTACTGCTTGCGCATTAGCAACAAGTATCGCACTTGTTGGTTGTAGCAAAGGCTCCGATGAGAAACAGCAAGCTGCTGCTGCTCAGAAAATGCCGCCTGCAGAAGTAGGTGTTATTGTTGCTCAACCACAAAGTGTTGAACAAAGCGTTGAGCTTTCAGGCCGTACTTCAGCATATCAAATTTCTGAAGTTCGTCCTCAAACAAGTGGCGTGATTTTAAAGCGCTTATTTGCTGAAGGAAGTTATGTTCGTGAAGGTCAGGCACTCTATGAGCTCGACTCTAGAACGAACCGTGCAACGTTAGAAAATGCAAAAGCATCACTCCTACAACAACAGGCAAATCTAGCTTCACTACGTACCAAGTTAAATCGTTATAAACAACTTGTTTCTAGTAATGCTGTGTCTAAACAGGAATATGATGACTTACTTGGTCAAGTTAATGTTGCAGAAGCACAAGTTGCAGCAGCTAAGGCTCAAGTAACAAATGCAAATGTAGATCTTGGTTATTCTACAATTCGCTCTCCTATTTCTGGACAATCTGGACGTTCATCAGTAACGGCTGGTGCTTTAGTTACTGCAAATCAGACTAATGCGTTAGTGACGATTCAACAGTTAGATCCAATTTATGTTGATATTAATCAGTCTAGCGCTGAGTTGTTACGTTTACGTCAACAATTAAGTAAAGGCAGTTTGAACAACAGTAACAATACGAAAGTAAAATTAAAGCTTGAAGATGGTTCTACCTACCCGATCGAAGGCCAACTTGCTTTCTCTGACGCTTCTGTAAACCAAGATACAGGAACAATTACTTTACGTGCCGTATTCTCTAACCCGAATCATTTATTGCTTCCGGGTATGTATACCACTGCACAAATTGTTCAGGGTGTTGTTCCAAATGCTTATCTGATTCCTCAAGCTGCGGTTACACGTTTACCTACAGGTCAAGCTGTAGCAATGCTTGTTAATGCCAAAGGGGCTGTTGAGAGTCGTCCAATTGAAACCTCAGGTGTTCAAGGACAAAACTGGATTGTGACTAACGGCTTAAAAGCTGGCGATAAAGTCATTGTTGATGGCGTTGCCAAAGTCAAAGAAGGGCAACAAGTAACAGCAAAACCTTATCAAGCTCAACCAGCAAATCCTCAAGGTGCAGCTCCAAATGCTGCGAAACCGGCTCAATCAGGTAAACCTCAAGCAGAACAGAAAGCAGCTTCAAATGCATAAGGGGTAGATTGAATGGCACAATTTTTTATTCATCGCCCCATATTTGCGTGGGTGATTGCATTAGTCATTATGTTGGCGGGTATTCTCACGCTAACAAAAATGCCTATTGCACAGTATCCAACGATTGCACCACCGACAGTCACCATTGCTGCGACTTATCCTGGTGCATCGGCTGAAACAGTTGAAAACACCGTAACCCAGATCATTGAACAACAAATGAATGGTCTCGATGGTTTACGTTATATTTCTTCTAACAGTGCTGGTAACGGACAAGCATCTATTCAATTAAACTTTGAACAAGGTGTTGACCCTGATATCGCACAAGTTCAGGTTCAGAACAAATTGCAATCTGCAACTGCGCTTTTACCTGAAGATGTACAACGTCAAGGTGTAACAGTTACTAAATCTGGTGCAAGCTTCCTACAAGTTATTGCATTTTATTCACCAGATAACAGCCTTTCAGACTCAGACATTAAAGACTACGTAAACTCTTCAATTAAAGAGCCGCTTAGCCGTGTTGCTGGTGTTGGTGAAGTTCAGGTCTTTGGTGGTTCATATGCAATGCGTATTTGGCTCGATCCAGCCAAGTTAACAAGTTACCAACTCACTCCTAGTGATATTGCAACTGCGCTTCAAGCACAAAACTCGCAAGTTGCTGTAGGTCAGTTAGGTGGTGCGCCTGCTGTACAAGGTCAAGTACTTAACGCAACAGTGAATGCTCAAAGTTTGTTACAGACTCCTGAGCAGTTTAGAAATATCTTTTTAAAGAACACAGCATCTGGTGCTGAAGTTCGTTTAAAAGATGTAGCTCGCGTAGAGTTAGGTTCGGATAACTATCAGTTCGACTCGAAATTTAATGGTAAACCAGCAGGTGGTCTTGCAATTAAAATTGCTACAGGTGCTAACGCACTGGATACGGCAGCTGCTGTTGAACAACGTTTATCTGAATTACGTAAGAACTATCCAGCAGGTTTACAAGATAAACTAGCTTATGACACGACTCCATTTATCCGTCTTTCAATTGAAAGTGTAGTACACACATTAATTGAAGCCGTGATTTTGGTATTCATTGTCATGTTCCTATTTTTACAAAACTGGCGCGCAACGATTATTCCAACGCTTGCAGTTCCAGTGGTTGTATTAGGTACATTTGCTGTTATTAATATTTTTGGCTTCTCAATTAACACCTTAACCATGTTCGCTATGGTATTGGCAATCGGTCTTCTGGTCGATGACGCTATTGTTGTAGTGGAAAACGTTGAACGTGTAATGAGTGAAGATCATACTGATCCGGTTACGGCTACTTCACGCTCAATGCAGCAGATTTCTGGTGCGTTAGTGGGTATTACCAGTGTATTGACAGCGGTATTCGTACCAATGGCCTTCTTTGGTGGTACAACAGGTGTAATTTACCGCCAGTTCTCGATTACCCTTGTAACTGCAATGGTACTGTCGTTAATTGTAGCGTTGACGTTCACACCTGCACTTTGTGCGACTATTCTAAAACAGCATGATCCAAATAAAGAACCAAGCAATAATATCTTCGCTCGTTTCTTTAGAAGCTTTAACAATGGTTTTGACCGCATGTCGCACAGCTACCAAAATGGTGTTAGCCGCATGCTTAAAGGCAAAATCTTCTCTGGCGTGCTGTACGCTGTTGTAGTTGCCCTTTTAGTCTTCTTGTTCCAAAAACTCCCATCTTCATTCTTACCAGAAGAAGATCAGGGTGTTGTAATGACACTTGTTCAATTACCACCAAATGCAACGCTTGACCGTACAGGTAAAGTGATTGACACCATGACAAACTTCTTTATGAATGAAAAAGACACAGTAGAATCAATTTTCACTGTTTCTGGTTTCTCATTCACAGGTGTGGGTCAAAACGCTGGTATTGGCTTCGTTAAGTTGAAAGACTGGAGCAAACGTACTTCACCGGAAACTCAAATCGGCGCATTAATTAAGCGTGGTATGGCATTAAACATGATCATTAAAGATGCATCATATGTTATGCCGTTACAGCTTCCTGCAATGCCTGAATTGGGTGTAACTGCCGGATTTAACTTGCAGCTTAAAGATTCAAGTGGTCAAGGCCATGAGAAACTAATTGCAGCACGTAACACTATTTTAGGCTTGGCATCGCAAGATAAACGCCTCATGGGTGTACGTCCAAATGGCCAAGAAGATACGCCTCAATATCAAATTAATGTAGATCAGGCTCAAGCTGGTGCTATGGGTGTTAGCATTGCTGACATCAACAATACAATGCGTATTGCTTGGGGTGGTTCATACATTAACGATTTCGTTGACCGCGGTCGTGTGAAAAAAGTTTATGTTCAAGGTGATGCGGGTAGCCGTATGATGCCTGAAGACTTAAACAAGTGGTATGTACGTAATAACAAAGGTGAGATGGTTCCATTCTCTGCATTTGCTACTGGCAAATGGACATATGGTTCTCCACGTCTTGAACGTTATAACGGCGTATCATCGGTTAACATTCAAGGTACACCTGCACCTGGCGTGAGCTCTGGTGATGCCATGAAAGCAATGGAAGAAATTATTGGTAAGTTACCATCTATGGGCTTACAAGGTTTCGACTATGAATGGACAGGCTTATCACTTGAAGAACGTGAGTCTGGTGCTCAAGCGCCATTCTTATATGCGCTTTCATTGTTAATCGTATTCCTTTGCTTGGCTGCATTGTATGAAAGCTGGTCAATTCCGTTCTCGGTTTTACTTGTGGTACCGCTTGGTGTCATTGGTGCGATCGTATTGACTTACTTGGGTATGATTATTAAAGGAGATCCAAATCTCTCGAATAACATTTACTTCCAGGTAGCGATTATTGCGGTAATTGGTCTTTCTGCAAAAAATGCGATCTTGATTGTTGAGTTCGCAAAAGAGCTGCAAGAGAAAGGTGAAGATCTACTTGACGCAACCTTACATGCTGCAAAAATGCGTTTACGTCCAATTATCATGACAACCCTTGCCTTCGGTTTTGGTGTACTTCCGCTTGCACTTTCAACAGGTGCTGGTGCAGGAAGTCAGCACTCGGTAGGCTTCGGTGTACTTGGTGGCGTACTCAGCGCGACATTCTTAGGTATCTTCTTTATCCCTGTATTCTATGTGTGGATTCGTAGTATCTTTAAGTACAAACCAAAAACCATAAACACTCAGGAGCATAAATCGTGATGCAAAAAGTATGGTCTATTTCAGGTCGTAGCATTGCGGTATCTGCACTTGCGCTTGCTTTGGCAGCTTGTCAAAGCATGCGCGGCCCAGAACCAGTCGTGAAAACCGATATTCCACAGAGCTATGCATATAACAGCGCTTCTGGTACATCTATTGCTGAACAGGGCTACAAACAGTTCTTTGCTGACCCACGTTTGCTTGAAGTAATCGACTTGGCTCTTGCGAATAACCGTGATTTACGTAAAGCAACGCTCAATATTGAACGTGCTCAAGAGCAGTATCAGATTACGAAGAACAACCAGCTTCCAACAATCGGAGCAAGTGGTAGTGCAATTCGTCAGGTTACGCCAAGTCGTGACCCGAATAACCCCTACTCTACTTACCAAGTAGGTTTGGGTGTAACTGCTTATGAGCTTGATTTCTGGGGCCGTGTTCGTAGTCTAAAAGACGCTGCTTTAGATAATTACCTTTCAACACAAAGTGCACGTGATTCGACTCAAATCAGTTTGATCAGTCAAGTTGCTCAAGCATGGTTAAACTATTCGTTTGCAACGGCGAATTTAAGACTTGCAGAGCAAACACTTAAAGCGCAGCAAGATTCTTACAATCTCAACAAAAAACGTTTTGATGTAGGTATCGACAGTGAAGTTCCATTACGTCAGGCACAGATTTCTGTAGAAACTGCGCGTAACGATGTAGCGAACTACAAAACTCAAATTGCTCAAGCACAAAACTTGTTGAACTTACTTGTAGGCCAACCAGTTGCACAAAACTTGTTACCGACACAGCCTGTGAAACGTATTGCTCAACAAAATGTATTCACTGCTGGTTTACCAAGTGATTTGTTAAATAACCGTCCAGATGTAAAAGCGGCCGAATATAACTTAAGCGCTGCGGGTGCGAATATTGGTGCCGCAAAAGCACGTTTATTCCCAACCATTAGCTTAACGGGTTCAGCAGGTTATGCATCAACTGACTTAAGTGATCTATTTAAGTCTGGTGGTTTTGCATGGTCAATTGGTCCGAGCTTAGATTTACCAATCTTTGACTGGGGTACTCGTCGTGCCAATGTAAAAATTTCTGAAACCGATCAGAAAATTGCATTGTCTGATTATGAAAAATCAGTTCAGTCTGCATTCCGTGAAGTTAATGATGCACTTGCGACACGTGCCAACATTGGTGAACGTTTAACAGCTCAACAACGTTTAGTAGAAGCAACTAATCGCAACTACACACTTTCAAATGCCCGCTTCCGTGCAGGTATTGATAGTTACTTGACAGTTCTTGATGCACAACGTTCATCTTATTCAGCTGAACAAGGTTTGTTATTGCTTCAACAAGCAAACTTAAACAACCAAATCGAGTTATATAAAACTCTAGGTGGCGGTTTAAAAGCAAACACTTCAGATACAGTGGTACATCAACCATCAAGTGCTGAACTGAAAAAGCAATAAGCTTTAAATCACATTCTTATAAAAGCTCACTTCGGTGGGCTTTTTTATTGCAACCAATGTGAATATTTTTTATCTTGAAACCTTAATACATTTTGATTGATAAAAAACAATGTTATTAAGTAATTTAGAAAGCGTTCCAGGCCATCAAATTTTAAAACAACTTGATGTTGTATATGGCAGCACTGTTCGTAGTAAACATGTAGGCCGTGACCTCATGGCAAGTTTAAAAAATATTGTAGGTGGAGAACTCACAGGCTACACCGAACTTTTAGAAGAATCCCGCCAAGAAGCAATGGATCGCATGATTGCTAAGGCACAGCAACTTGGTGCTAACGCAATTGTTGGCATTCGTTTTTCAACTTCAAACATTGCCCAAGGTGCTTCCGAGTTATTTGTATATGGCACAGCAGTCGTTGTGCAGCCCCAAGCACCTCATTTACCCGATCCATTTAATGCATAGGTAGAAAATGGACAATCTTATTTTTCAGCTTGTTATTTTTCTTATTCTTTTCAGTATTGGTTGGGCTTTTGGCCGCCATATTGAACGAAAACATTTAAATGAACTTCTAGAAAAAGAGCAACAATTTGCACATATCAGAATTGATACCAATCGTTTTGCAACGAGTGATCAATTAGGCCATTTTATTAGCAGTAATGTAGTCATTTCTCACGACTACTTTAAATATGTACTGGCTTCTATAAAAAATGTTTTAGGGGGTCGGCTGACCAGTTATGAAAGCATTGTTGAACGAGCTCGCCGTGAAGCGATTATTCGTTTAAAACAGCAAGCCCATAATGTGGGTGCTAACCATATTATGGGAGTTCGGTTGAGTACAACCGAACTCGGTATGCAAGGCGGAATGATTGAAGTTTTTGCTTATGGTACAGCAGTCAAAGACTAGCACTGCCCCATAGCAGAAAAGTGAATACGTGGATTGCCAATATTTTTGGTTAAATGTTGGCAAATTCCGGTAATTTTCCATTTGTCCTGTTGTTTTGCCAAAGTAAAATAATAGCGACCAAAAGAATGAAAATAATCATTTTCAGAAAAACGGTAAATTTGATAATTACACTCTAACCATGCTCGGTCTTGTTCAATCCGAACAAGAGGATTACTCAAATTGTGCTGTAGTCGTAAATGCGACAAAGCCTGTTGCCGCGAACCTTTAAATTCATGACAAGACACCACACATAAAGGTTCTCCTCTAAACTGGAAATAGTCCACCTCAAGTTGATCGGCTAACAACTCATCAAACGCATCCCAATTTTTCTGGTCAAAGACCAATTGAAAACGCGTAACAACGTCTAAGATACGATGATAGTCTTGATCCATGGTGAACCTTCTATGTGGGTTTTTCCATCAATTTACCACGGCAAAATCTCTTTTTTATTTCACTTTTGTTTTTCGAATCATTTTATAGAGTAATTTCGGCGACATACGGGAAACCATCACACCTAATTTTTCTTTAGTACCACCTACCACAATATATTCTTGTCCTTGCATTAAAGCCTTAACTGAATGTTCTGCAAAAACATCGGCTTCTAGTCCATTTTCGATTGCTTCGTCTTGATGGCCTTGAGGTTGCCCTGCGCCATTTAACGCATTAAACGAAACATTAGTTTTTACAAAGCCCGGGAAAATAACCGAAACTTCAACACCCTGATCGGCAACTTCGGCACGTAAACTGTTGGCCCACATGTGAATAGCAGCTTTAGCAGCCGAATAACTTGCACGGTATTGCGTACCTAGAAGGCCTGCCACACTCGACACAAATACGACTCGGCCAGACTTTTGTTTAAGCATAATCGGCAGCACAGTTTTAGTTAGTGCCACTTGCGAGAAATAATCGACTTCCATAATGGCGCGTTCTGTTGCCATTGTGGTGTCCTGAATAAGAGCACGTTGACTTAAACCTGCATTATTAATAAGCCAGTCAATTCGTCCTTTTGCTTTTAAAATCTGCTCATAAGCCTCTTGAACTTGCTCTTGATTGGTAATGTCTGCAACTACCGATAAGTGCTGATCCGGATGGAGTAAACCAACGCGAACTTCTTCTAACTCTTCAAAGCGACGCGAAGTTAAAATCACTTGAGCCCCTTGCAAAGCAAACTCACCAGCTAAAGCTTTACCTAAACCGGAAGATGCTCCAGTAATCCACACCACTTTATTTTGCAAAGTATCAAGTTTGGCCATTTTGACTTCCTATTATCTTTTTAAATTATGCTGCTTGATGCATGAAGGCCAAAAAGTGATTGATATAATGAGTTGCTGTGGTCTGATCAACCTGCGTCCCCAATTTTTCCAAACGTTTATAGCCCAAATGCGTTGTCATATTAATGACCCCATTTAGGGTTTTGTCGACAACCAAATTAAATTTTAAACGTTTTTTAGGTTCACGTACTAGGCTTGTTACACCTAAATCCACAATTTGAATCAAGGTCTGAAAAGCCTCTTCTACGCTTTGCATATTGCCCGCACGTATTTGTTCAGTCAGTGTTTGGGCCTGTTGCACAAGTTGTGGTGTGATTGGATAAGTAATATAAACATCTTGCTCACGCTCTTTCATAAGTGATGTCATATAATCAACCAAAGGTAATAGCCGTTCATTGCCGAAAAAAGAGACTGACCAAGGCATATACTTTCGGAAAGTTTCTAAAATTTGTTGAAGAACTTTCTCGGACTCATGGCGCTGTTTTTCAGTCATGGTAGGGTTGTCTTGCTCATCCTTTAACAATACTGAGAAAACTTGCTCAATAATTTCACAAGATAAATCGGAAAGAACACTACCTAATGCTTTAGATTGGCTTTCTTTTACCCCTGCGTGTAATTTCTCTCGAATTGAAGCAAATTGGGTATAGGTTGAATCGGAAATCTTTAAAAAAACTTTGTAGCTCATATATCGCATCCCTTATCAATTCTTTTGTAATTTTTCTGCCGTGCCGCTACACGATTAAATTGTGATCCATGCTTCATAAATCTACCGTTTTTTGAAAAAAATACAAAACCGTTTATCTGTTTTCAGCACATTAATTTCGAGGCATTTTTTTGCTACAATAGATGCAATTTTTTATGCATATTCGATCTAAGCTACTATGACTGACGCTCAAACCGCTCAAAATATTGCCACCACCTACGATCCAACCGAGATCGAAAAGAAGTGGTACAAAACGTGGGAAGAACAAGGTTACTTCAAACCTTCTGGTCACGGTGAATCATTCTGTATCATGATTCCACCACCAAACGTCACTGGTAGTTTGCACATGGGCCATGGCTTTAACAATGCCATTATGGATGCCCTCACCCGTTATAACCGTATGATGGGTAAAAACACTTTGTGGCAACCGGGTACTGACCATGCTGGTATTGCAACTCAAATGGTTGTTGAGCGTCAACTTGGCTTACAAGGTGTAACTCGTCACGACTTAGGCCGTGAAAAATTCATCGAAAAAGTTTGGGAATGGAAAGAACAATCTGGCGGCACAATTACCAAACAAATTCGTCGTTTAGGTTCGTCTGTAGACTGGTCACGTGAACGCTTCACGATGGATGAAGGTTTATCAAACGCAGTTAAAGAAGTATTCGTTCGTTTGCACGAAGACGGTTTAATTTATCGTGGTAAGCGTCTTGTAAACTGGGACCCTAAACTTCAAACTGCTCTTTCTGACCTTGAAGTAGAAAGCAAAGAAGAAAAAGGCTCACTTTGGCACTTTAAATATTTCTTTGAAGATAAATCAGTTAAAACTCAAGATGGCAAAGACTATCTCGTAGTTGCAACGACTCGACCTGAAACATTACTTGGTGATACTGCTGTTGCTGTTCACCCTGAAGATGAGCGTTATGCACACCTTGTTGGTAAAAATATTGTATTGCCAATTACTGGTCGTTTAATTCCAATCGTTGCCGATGACTACGTTGAAAAAGACTTCGGTACTGGCTGTGTAAAAATCACGCCTGCTCACGACTTTAACGACTATGAGTTAGGTAAACGCAATAGCTTGCCAATCATCAATATCTTCAACAAAAACGCTGAAGTTTTAGGTGAGTTTGAATATATTGCCAAAGCTGGCGAACAAATTTCTAAAACCATTACTGCACCTGCAGACTATGCTGGTTTAGAGCGCTTCGAAGCACGTAAAAAACTAGTTGCTCAAGCGGAAGCGGAAGGCTGGTTAGACCAAATCCAACCGTATGACTTAAAAGCGCCACGCGGTGACCGTTCAGGCGTAATTATTGAGCCATTATTGACTGACCAATGGTACGTAAAAATTGCACCTCTTGCTGAGCCTGCAATTGAAGCGGTTCAAGATGGTCGTATTAAGTTTGTTCCAGAGCAATACAGCAACATGTACATGGCATGGATGCGTGACATTCAAGACTGGTGTATTTCACGTCAGCTTTGGTGGGGTCACCGTATTCCAGCTTGGTACGATGCAGATGGCAATATCTATGTTGGCCGTAGCGAAGAAGAAGTTCGCGCGAAAAATAACATCGCGGCCGATGTTGAGCTTAAACAAGACGAAGACGTACTTGATACATGGTTCTCATCTGCACTTTGGACATTCTCAACTTTAGGCTGGCCAGAACAAACGCCTGAACTCAAAACTTTCCATCCGACTGACGTGTTGGTGACTGGTTTTGACATTATCTTCTTCTGGGTTGCCCGCATGATCATGATGACCATGCACTTCATGAAAAATGACGATGGTTCATCTCAAATTCCATTTAAGACAGTTTACGTTCACGGCTTGGTACGTGATGGTGAAGGTCAAAAAATGTCGAAGTCTAAAGGTAACGTACTTGACCCATTAGACTTGATTGACGGTATCGATTTAGAAAGCTTAGTCGCAAAACGTACGACTGGCCTCATGAACCCGAAAGATGCTGCGAAGATTGAAAAATCAACGCGTAAAGAATTCCCAGAAGGCATTAATGCTTATGGTACTGACGCAGTTCGTTTCACGTTCTGTGCCCTTGCAAACACTGGTCGTGACATCAAGTTCGACTTAAAACGTGTTGAAGGTTACCGTAACTTCTGTAACAAAATCTGGAACGCAACGCGTTTCGTTCTGATGAATGTTGAAGGTCAAACCGTTGGTCAACAAGCTCGCCCTGATCTTTGGGAACTTCCAGAACAATGGATTATGAGCCGTCTGCAAAAAGCTGAAGCTGCTGTGCATCAAGCGTTTGCAACGTATCGTTTAGACCTTGCTGCTCAAGCGATTTATGACTTTATCTGGAATGAATACTGTGACTGGTATGTTGAGTTAACTAAACCGGTTCTGAACGATGCAGAAGTTTCAGAAGAGCGTAAAGCTGAAGTACGCCGTGTATTGCTTGCTGTCATGGAAGCTTCATTACGTTTGGCTCATCCATTAATGCCGTATTTGACAGAAGAAATCTGGCAAACACTTGCTCCAATGCTTGGTCAAGGCGGCCCAACGATTATGACTGCTCAATACCCTATTCCTGAGCAAGCAAAAATCAATGAACAAGCTGAAGCAGATATGCAATGGCTTCAAGGCTTGATTGGTGCAGTACGTAACATTCGTGGTGAGTTAGGCTTAGGTAATGCACGCTTGTTGCCAGTATTACTTCAAAATACATCTGACGCTGAACGTGAACAAATCATTCGTATTGAAGCATTGTTCAAAGCATTGGCTAAAGTTGAAAGCATTGAGTTCTTGAATAAAGACCAAGAACCACCTTTATCTTGCTCTAGCGTTGTTAGCCATGCATCGGTATTTGTACCAATGAAAGGCTTAATTGACCCTAAAGCTGAGCTTGCTCGTTTGCAAAAAGACTTGGATAAAATCCAAAAGCAACACGACCAAATCGCGGGCAAACTTGCAAATGAAGGCTTTGTGTCTAAAGCACCGGCAGCGGTTGTTGAAGGTGAAAAAGCGAAGCTTGCTGAGTTTGCTGCGCAGTTAGATAAAGTTAAAGCGAATATGGAGCAAATTGCTGCGCTTTAAGCTTTTTAGTTAAATGAACCCAGAATCTGTGCAAGCAGGTTCTGGGTTTTTCTATATTTCAAAATTACTTTTTTTGTAGAATCACCATATGAAGATGCCATGATTTTATATGACCACTCAATAAAGGAAGATTTTCACTCATTTCTTTATGAAACAATAAATTAAAATCATATAAGAATAGACCAACTATATCTTGATAAGTAAATCCTATAAATTTTGCAGTTTCTCTAGCAACCCATTCATCTTGAGTCCCCAATAAATCAGCTACCAGAATTCCGCCTTCAGGAAGCGCATTTATAATTCGTTTAATTACACTATAAAAATAGCTTGGATCGCAAAAGAATAGACTTGATGAAGCAATAATTAAGCTTGCAGACGGGAAATTAAAGTCTTCAAAAGATTCATGATAGAAAATAAATTTAGAGTCATCTTTGAATCGCTCAGTACAAACTTTTTGCGCATCAATTGAAATATCAAAAGCATGAACATTAAATCCCTTTGAGAGTAGATAAGCAGATTCATTGCCAGCGCCACAGCCACAATCGATAGCAACTAAAGGTAAGTTAGGAAAATAACCTAAAGCCTTCTCTAAAATAGGTCTATGTTTAAGTTCTTTTGATAATTGAATAAATTTTTCATTCATAAATCCGATCTTTTAATTTTTATAATTTCCACACTATATTTTATAAAGAATATAACCTCAACGATTTCTTATTTCAGAATTTATTCCTTATCAAATCATCGGTAGCCTCATGGCTGCATATAAAGCCTAGAAGCTAATTAAAGCGCCTCATGCCCCAACAACATCTCTACCCCACTCACTTTTTTCATATGCTTTAAACGCTCTTTTTCCCATTTCACCTGCTGCTTTAACTCAGCACAATCAGCATCTATAGCTTTATACACATCACTAATGTGTACATGCTCTGCTTTTACATTCTTGGCTAACTGAAAAGAATCTAAGATCTCAGCAATTTGGCTTTCAAGCTGCTGACTTTGTGCATCTAAAGCCAGTTTATAAAACCGTAACTGCTCAGCAGATAATTCTTTAGCACCTAGCCCTTTATTCTGTTCAAGCTGTAACTGGAGTTTGAGTAAATAAAACAAATCCTGCTTTTCGTAGGCCTGACTTGCTTGTTGAAACAACTCAGTTTTTTCCTGTTTCTTTGTTTCATCTTGCTCACGGTCTGGGTGAATCATCGCGGCAATTTTTAAATAAACTGTTTTGAGTGACTGCGCTGCCATTTGCTCAGCTTGTTCACGTTTCTGTTGTTGTCTTTGCTGTTTGGCTTGTTCCCGCGCTTGTTGTTGCTCGGCAGCGTACTTTTCAAAGTCTTCTTCAAGTTCTGAACCTTGCTCAGCACTTTCTCCATATTCAAATTGTATTGGCTGAGTTTTTTTATTCTTTTTTACCGATTCCCCTGCATGCTGCTGATAAAAAGTATCGATCTGATTCACTAAATCCAACTGTTCAGCAGATAGCATTTCGGAGCGCTTCAACATTTGTGCAAGCTGAGCAATTTTTTCATCGAGTTGTTGTATATCCGCTTTAGAAAACTCGTGGCTATGCAACATATTCCAAAGTTGTTCTAACTGTTGAAATAGCACTGTATGCAAATCTCGATACACAGGCATCAGTTTTTGCCGAATGTGCTGTTGAATATCAGCTTGTGCATTTTGCCATGTGCTCAGGCTAACTTTTTGCTGTTCTATTTTATTAATCAGGCGATTCAGTTTTTTCTGCTGTGCAGACGGTTCAGACCTTTGCTGCAAGCTCACTTTGAGATCAAAGGACATACTACTCATCCACCTGAAAAAGAAAAAAGTGTAGCAATAATCAGATGAGGAAGGTAGCCAAGCATTCTTTAAATATGAGTCAGCCTAAAGATTTATATCTTAAGAAATCCACCAAATCACTAATGGCAAAGTCACGGCGGCGCATAACGTTTGAAAGCTAATCACGGCTGCCATAAGCTGACTATCGCCACCCAAAACTTTGGTTAAAATGTATGAAGCTGAAGCAGTCGGTAGCGCAAAGAAAATGACTAAAATCTGTGTTTGCAAACTTGGTAAACCAAACCACGTACATACCGCGTAAGCCAATGCAGGCACTGCTAAAAGTCGTGCAAACGTGTCTGCTGCCAATACCACAATGTCTTTTTTAATTTGCATAAACTGCAAAGCTGTGCCAACACATAACAAACCTAATGGCAAACTCGAAACAGAAAAAAGCTTAATAAACTGAGTAAAGCCTTCCCAAATCGGGATATGAAGCGCATTGACTGCTGCTCCGATCACACATGATGCAATTAAAGGGTTTTTAAGCAGTGCAATCAAAACAGGTTTAATTGCCATATGTTCTTTAGAAGTTAAAGCAAGCACCGAAATAACATTTACCAGTGGAATGCAAAGTGCCAATAAAATTGCCAGTATTGCCATTCCTTCACTTTTAAAAAGTGAAGTCACTAAGGCCAAACCAATATAAGTATTAAAGCGAACCATACTTTGTACATGCACACCAAAACGTGCAGGCGGTATATGCCAAAACATTCGGAGTATGTATAAAAAGGCGGTTACAGCTAAGACCACAATCAACATCGCAATGATGGCTGTGCTTAAGCTCTGTAAGTCAATTTTTGCAGTCGAGAGCGTACTAAAAAGCAAAGCGGGAAACAAAATATAGTAATTAAGCTTCTCTGCCCCAACCCAAAACTCATCGCTGAAAAAATGATATTTTTTAAATAAGTATCCCGATGCAATTAATGCAACTAAAGGAAAAAGAGATAAAACAATGCTATTCATTTCTTTACTCGAGTTTTGTTAGGGCTTGCTGCTTTGGCAATTAGCTTGGCTTACTCATATATTAAAGATAATGAAAACTCATGATAAAATGAGTTTTTACTCATAACAAATACAACATGACCTTTACCCAACTTGAAATTTTCGCACTCATTGCTGAACTAAAAAGTTTCACTGCGACCGCTGAAAAGTTGGGCATTTCACAGTCGGCAGTTTCCCATGCGCTTAAATCATTAGAACAACAATGGGGTATTAACCTCATTTCAAGAACTCAAAGCGATATTGAACTCACCACGACAGGTCAGCAGTTATTGACCCATGTAAAAGAGCTACTAAGTATTTCCGATACATTAGAAAAAGAAGTGGCTGCCATCCACGGTTTAAATGAAGGAACATTACGTATTGGTTCTTTTGGGGCATCATCCTCTATTTATCTACTGCCTGAAATTTTAGAAACCTTTCGGCAGCGCTATCCTAAAATCGAAATTTATATTGATGAAGGTGAAGATAAAGAAGTTGCTCAGTGGTTATTGGAACGGCGCATAGAGGTTGGTTTTTAATTATGCCAGATGAGCGATTCGATACATTCCCTTTAATCGAAGATCGTTTTGTTGCCTTAATTCCGAGTGGTTACCCGCTAGCGCAGCAACTCTATATTGATCCAGCACATCTAGAAAACTGCCCTTTTATTATGACAATGGCTGGTAGTCGACATCAGGTCGAATTAATTTTAAAAAACTTTAATGTGAAACCAGACATTAAATTTTATGTTTCCCAAATTCTAAGTATCGTCAGTATGGTACACAACCAGTTAGGAATCTCAATAGTCTCTGATATGGTCATCACCAAAGAGTTACTCTCACTTTATCCAAATGTAGTTAAACGCCCTTTTAAACCAAACCTTAAACGCTCTATTGGCCTTGCAGTAAAAAACAAGAAACATATCAGTCCAGCCGTAAAAGCATTTATAGAGGTTGCTCAAGAGGTTTGGTCTAATAAATAATTTAGTAGAATTTAATTCGTTTTATATTTTAATAACGTACTCATTTGGGTCATTTTATAAACAAATTAGATGACTTTTATCATAAAAATGTGCCATTGCAGCCTATTTTAAGCAAATTAACGCACCATTTATCGCCAAAAACTAATTTCACAATCCAAATTGGTGCGCTTATTGCATATTCACTTTTATGCAATTGAGTTTGTTTCGGCAAACTTAGGTTTTTAGGTTCCTTAAATCTATTTTGGTGCAATTTACAGACCCAGATTTGTTCCAAAATGGAATTTAGCACTTTTTTCGAGCATGCTATGCAAAATGTAGATCTATTTTTCTTGTTACTTGGTGCAGTTTTGGTTCTTGCCATGCACGCAGGTTTTGCATTCTTGGAACTTGGTACAGTTCGCCACAAAAATCAGGTGAACGCGCTTAGTAAAATTCTGACTGACTTTGCCCTCTCCGCAATCGCATATTTCTTTGTTGGTTATTACATTTCTTATGGCCAGCATTTCTTCCATGATGGTACAAGCCTCGCAAGTGATCATGGTTACAACTTAATGCGCTGCTTCTTTTTACTGACTTTTGCTGCGGCAATTCCTGCAATTATTTCAGGTGGTATTGCAGAACGCGCCAAAATGCGTTCACAAGCAATAGCAACGCTCGCTTTAGTTGGTCTGGTCTATCCTTTTTTTGAAGGTATGGTCTGGAATGGTAACTATGGTCTACAAAAATGGTTAGAAATAACTTTTGGCGCAGCTTTTCACGACTTTGCTGGTTCAGTTGTAGTCCATGCAATGGGTGGCTGGATTGCACTCGCTGCGGTTATTTTATTAGGTGCTCGTTCTGGTCGTTATAAGAAAGATGGTCGTGTAAGTGCTCACCCTCCTTCTTCAATTCCATTTTTAGCACTTGGTTCATGGATTTTAATCGTGGGCTGGTTTGGCTTTAATGTAATGAGTGCTCAACGTCTTGATGCTATTTCTGGGCTAGTTGCTATTAATTCACTTATGGCAATGGTTGGCGGAACGATTACAGCAAATGCAATTGGGAAAAATGACCCAGGTTTCTTACATAATGGTCCACTTGCCGGTTTAGTTGCTATTTGTGCAGGATCTGACATTGTTCATCCCGTGAGTGCACTTGTTATTGGTGGTATAGCTGGTGCCATGTTCGTATACCTCTTTACCTATACTCAAAATAAACTCAAAGTAGATGATGTACTAGGTGTATGGCCTTTACATGGCGTTTGCGGTGCATTCGGCGGTATTGCAGTGGGACTATTTGGTCAAAAATGGCTAGGTGGTTTAGGCGGTGTATCATTTGCCTCACAGCTCATTGGTACAGTACTCGCGATTGCTATCGCACTTGCTGGCGGTTTTATTGTTTATGGCATCCTTAAAGCGACCATTGGTATTCGTTTATCTCAAGAAGATGAGTTTCGTGGTGCAGATTTGTCTATTCATAAAATCTCTGCCAACTCTGAAGAAGGCATGTTTTAATTCAATGATTATGAAGCAGGATTTAAATATTCTGCTTCATATACCTCTTACAAATAAAACCTCTTAGTTTAAAAATAACTTTCCTTGATTAAAAACTACACTTTTAGTTTTCCATACATTCAATTTAATATATTGAAAAATATATTAAATTGAATATTTTTCTAAGATTTAAAGATGAAATCCTGTTTAGTTTAAGAACAATTTAAGTTTTATTTTATGTAATGCCTTCAATTCACGCTTAAATTGATGTTAAAACACAATGAATCAACAAAAACATTTTTTTCAGCTTCAGCTTATTTTTCTTGCTATCAGCTTTTTTATACTTTTATTTGTATTCCCAGTGGGTGGAAAAATTGATATGTACCTCATCCAACCTTGGATTGATTCAACTGGTCAATTTTTTAATCGGGAAAATTGGTATCTCGAAAGGCTTAATCATCAAATCGTAAAAGACATTATCACTGCGATTTATGTCATCTTTTTTGGTCTGTGGCTTGCTTCATTTAAAGTAGAAAAGTTAAAAATCTATCGCTGGCAATATGGTTATATGTTTTTTGTCAGCATGATTGGTAGCGGTGTTGTTGGTTTATTAAAATCACAATCTGCTCATGCCTGCCCTTGGAATATGGTTCATCCTAATAGTTTAGGTGGCTATATTTGGGACTTTACAGCAAAACATGGTCATTGTTTTCCAGGTGGTCATGCCAGTGCTGGATTTATCATAATGACCGGTTATTTTGTTTATCGTCTTGAACAACCAAAACGAGCTTATTTTTATTTATTTTCAGGCATTTTATTAGGATTTATGATGGGTTGGGCACAAATGATGCGAGGAGCACATTTCCTAAGTCATAACTTATGGACAGGTTGGGTTGTTTGGGCAGTGAACATTTTCTTTTATGCGATTTGTATTCATCGCTTTGAGTTCGAAAAACAATTAAAACAAGAGCTTAGTTAAGCTCTTGTTTCATGTAAATGTAAAACCTTAGGTAACTTCACTAAAACTGAAAGACCACCAAGTTCTAAACTTTTATCGAGAGTTAGAGTTCCACCAAGTCTTTGAGTTGCACGGTCTACAATTGATAAGCCTAAACCACTTCCCACTTCAAGATGATGGTGTACTCGATAAAAACGTTTAAGCACCTTATCGTAATTTTCAGGATCTATACCTGCGCCACTATCTTCGATTTGAATACAAGCAAAGTTATCTGGGTCGGTATAAACTGAAATGTTAATTACCCCCTGATGTGGTGTATATTTAATTGCATTATCAATTAAGTTAAAAATAATCGAATGTACGGTAGGTTCAATACTATGCATCTCGACAGGGTCATTTCTAACAAAGCCTAAATCAATTTCTTTTTGCATGGCTAAATTAACCAACTGCTCAACACAATTTAAAGCCACATCATTGAGCTGAAAATAGCCAGTAGGTTCAACCATACTTAAAGTTACATCTTGCTTTGCCAACGCCAAAAGCTGCGTCACTAAATGCTGAATACGAGCTAAACCTTTGCTTAAGTTTTGCAACAATTCATGCTCAGGAAACTGGCTTAACAAAATCTTGGTTTGTAAGTTCAATGCAGTAACAGGTGTTCGTAGTTCATGAGCAGCATCAGCAATGAATTGCTTCTGTTCATTTTGTGCTTTAGAAATACGGTCAAACAGACGGTTCATTTCATCAATGGTAGGCAAAAGCTCTTGAGGATAATCATGCACCTCAATTGGTGTTAACTCCTCAGAATCACGCTCCATTAACTCATTTTTAAAATCATCTATTGGTTTTAAACCACGACTAATAATGGCAGCCAAGGCAAATATCGCGAAAGGTAAAATAATTAAATAAGGAATGAACATACTGCCTGCAAGCTCCCATGCGAAAGCTTCACGAACCCGCTCTTGTTGACTGACCTGAATTTGGTAGTCTTTCAACGGTAAAACATATGTTCGGACTACACCTTCAGCGGTTTTATGTGAATAAAAACCAGCTTGTTGAACAGGAGGAACCAAGAAGTGCAGATGATGAGATAAATTCGCTTGGTCTTTATAAGCCCAAATATCTAAAAATAAATCTTCTTCGTGGTAAGTTCGATGTAAATCAAACTTACTACTTACTGTTTTTAAGGGATACTCAGCCGTTCTTTCCGCTAAATACTGCATTTGAGTATCTAGAATTTCATCGACTTCCTGAAGTGCAACCTTATAAGCACTAAAAATTAAAATACAACTTAAGATGACACTGAAAATTGAGGTGCCCCAAATCAGTCGTTTTTTTAATGAATAATGCACGTTCATGAAGTCCCGAAATCTTAAATTATGATTGCCCTAAACGGTAACCCAGTCCTCGGATAGTTCGAATAAAGTCTTTACCCAACTTAGCCCTTAAATGATGGACATATACCTCAATTGTGTTGCTGGTCACATCACTATCAAAGTCATATAACTTATCTTCCAAATTAGCTTTTGAGAAAATTTTATTTGGATGACTCATAAGCGGAATCAAGATTGCCCATTCACGATTCGATAAATCAATACGTTGCCCTTTAAATGTTGCAATGTGCTGTTCAACATTTAAAACCAGATCACCGCTTTCTAGTAGTTGATCTTGGCTTGCAAGTTGAGCCTCTACGCCACTACGGCGTAATAAGGCATGAATACGAGCGAGTAATTCATCAAACTCATAAGGCTTAATTAAGTAATCATCTGCTCCCAAATTCAAACCATCAACACGGTTTTGCAGTTGGTCACGTGCAGAGATAATCAAGACTGGTGTTGCTGCTCTTTGACGGATCTGCTTTAAAACTTGCATACCATCCATCATTGGCAATCCCAAGTCTAAAAGAATGAGATCAAACTTATTCTTTGCTAATTGGGCCAAACCATCTAAACCGTTATTGACCCATTCCACCTCAAATTGATGATATTGCAGCAACGTCGTTGTTGATTCTGCAATCATAAAATCATCTTCAATCATCAAGATTTTTGTCATGTTCTAGGCTCGCTTTAGTTTACATGGGCACAAGAGTGCAACATGTCCAGTTGAGGGTTGATGACCTGAGTTTGTACATCCAGCAAACTTAACAAACTTGGGAATAGATTATCCTGACTTAACTTTTGTTTAGTTTGTTGGTTTAAACAATTTACTTGAGCAAGATTATGTTGTTTCCAGCCATCAGAGAACCACATAATCATTGGAATATGTGTTTGTTGGCTCGGTGCGATTGAGTAAGGCGAACCATGCAAATACATACCATGCTCACCTGTCGATTCTCCATGATCAGATAAATACCATAAACCTGTTTGATAATTCGATACTTCTTTTAAAGTATTGATCATTTGGCTTAATACATGGTCTGTATACACGATTGTATTATCATAACTATTTAATAGCTCAGCTGGTGAACAACCCTGTATCGCATTAGTATCACAAGTTGGTTTAAATGGTTGATATCCCTCAGGTGCCCGTTTGTAATATGCTGGCCCATGGCTACCCATCTGATGTAATACAACTAAACGTGGACGTTTATCGTCTTTCGGAATAGAGGCCAAATACTGCTTTAAGCTATCAATGAGAATACCATCAAGACATTCACCATCTTTACACCATTTTTGCTTTAAGTCTTCTGGAATCTGGTATTGTTCAACACGATCACATGCACCTTTACAACCCGAATTGTTATCAATCCAAGTCACTTGATAGCCTGCGCGTTTTGCAATATCTAGTAAGCCTTCACGATGGCTTGCCAATTGCTCATCATAATCAGCACGTGGCATACCAGAGAACATACATGGCACAGAAACTGCTGTTGCCGTACCACATGAACTCACTTGAGAGAAATTTAAAATATCTTGTTTAGAAAGCTCTGGATTTGTATTTTTAGCATACCCATTGAGCGAGAAACTTTCTGCACGTGCAGTTTCGCCCACTACAAGTACCATGAGTTTAGGTAAATCTTTTTGAGTTTGCTGAACTTGATGGGCATCTTCACCATACTTCACAAGAGGAAGATTTTTCTTAGGCGCTTTTTTACGATAATAAGACATCACCGAAGAAATAGTGTTTTGAGGAGAGATCATTCCTTTTAAATCACGATGCTCTCTAAATATTGCTGCAAAATCAACATAATATGCAAACAACAAACCACCTACAACGGCAAATGCAAGAGCGATTGAAAGTACTTTTTTAAGCAAAAGCGGAAGTATTCTTTCTGATTTGAGTTTTACCTGAGTAATTAAAAAAATAGGTAAAATAACAAAGAAGATTGTCCAGAGCCCAAAACGCAAAGAAAGTAAATCTGTAGCTTCAGCAACATCTGTTTGAGCAATATTCTGAATCTGATCAGGTGAAATAATGACACCTAAAGTATTTACAAAGTACGAGCTAAAACCACCAATAAATACCAGTAAAATGGCAAAAATTTTGGCCGTCCATTTCCAGTTTAAAATTTGTAAAGCCGCATAATAGGTAGCAACAACAATCACTACAGTAGCCGCTAAAAAAAAGGTCGCTTTTATACCTAAATATGGCGTTAACAAATGAACTTTTTTATAAAAACCAAAATTTAGAATTGCACCTAACCAAATGGCTATAATGAAGTTGAACATAAACAGGGAAATCTGCTTATTTCTTAATGTAGAAAAAAAACTCAGCATCTCTGGTTACTACGACCTTTTTTTATGATGCTCTACTGTAAAAATTGAAACTTAAAAATGACTTAAATAATAGAATGATCGGTATAAACCATTTTTAACGGCTTTACGCTACTTATTTATTTCAATTAAAAAAATGAGTCGAGACTCATATGAATCTCGACTCAATTAGCTAAGAAGCATTGAGAAATTAGAAGCTATACTTAGCCATTAAACCAATACGGTTATCTTTATAAGACTGGCCAGCAAACGTTTCACGTTTACCATTGACATATTCAAGGCCTAAATCAATTGGTTTAACAGGTGTATAGATGAAGTTAATCCATGCTTGCTGAACTTTTTCATTACCAGCTGTATATACTTTTGCATAATCAGTGCCGTCATCAGCAAACTCTGCACCGTACGCTAAAGTTGAACGCAAGTTAGGTAAAATTTTATAAGTACCACCTACTTGTACAGCAACAAATTTATTTTGCTCAATATCTTTATTAGGAGCTACAGCATAAGCAGCATTACTGCCATATAAATAGCTACTATCACCAACTACATATGAAACATCAGCAAAAACTTTTAAAGGATCAGAAACTTTAAAGTCTGTACCTGCAGCAATACCCCAACCAGTTTTATTATCATCACCAAGTGATGATTTATAATTTTCTACTAAAGCACGAGCTGATGCAGAACCTTTACCGTCTGCATAACCTTGAGTAATTTTAGCAGTTAATACAGGTAAGCTATACTTGATGCTATCGCCGGCTGTTGCTGAAGTACTATCACCTTTTTCAGCAGAAACAAACAATTGTGTAGTTGGACCCAACTTGTAGCCATAGCGTACTTGAGGAACACGTTTTGTACCACCACCAACGTTTGTCGAGAAATCGATCATTTCTGGTGCATGAGTTGACAAGAAGTTAGACGTCGTTTGACCAAATAACCAGTCGTTATACGTTAAATAAGCATGACGAATACGTAATGAGCCATTCGAATCTGTTGTTGAGCCAGCAAAATCGACTTCGAGTTTACCGCCTACCTTAGCATCGCCAACAGGTGTATTAAAATCTAAACCAAGACGTGTGGTTTTAGCAGTCGAACGTAATTTATCTTTTGTTTTACCATCAGTTTTACTAACATCACCAAAGTCGTTATCGGCACCTTCGATAATATAGTTAGCATCACCACGAACGAAACCATAAAGGTTCACATCAGCACCAGCTTTAGATTTAAAACCTGCTAATGGAGAAGCAGGAGCTGCAACAGGTTGAGGCTGTGCTTTAACTTCAGCTAACTGCACTTGCTGTTGTTGCTGTACTTGTTGCTGTTGCTGCTGTACTTGGCGCTGTTCTTTAACTAATGCTTTTAATGCTTCAACTTCTTGACGAAGTTTTTGAATTTCCTCTTTTTCAGAGGTTGCCGCATTTGCCCCACTCATCATTAAAGCTGTTACTGTAATAGCTAAACTTTTAACAACAAACGATTTACGATTAAGGAATAGATCCATCAAAAACTCCTAAAAATATATTTTATGTTGCTTATCCATGCCAAGTTGATTCGGTGACCATTGAGCACTAAAAAATCAACTATTCTCCAAATTTGATTGCATTAATTTTATTACCGCAATCAAAACCAATTTTAACGCTGGGTAAGATTAAAAATTCCAAATCAAAAGAAGCAAGACATACTTTTGTTTACAGAACTTTTACCTTGACTTCATGTTGTAACGAATCCTACACAACTCTCTTATCTTATAGAATGATTAAATCATTATTTCATTATTCTTTTTTAGACTTTAGGCTAATAAACCGTCTAAGTGAATATTTTTTTACCGACGTTGCTTGATTCACATAATTTTTCTTGTTACTTCCATCCTTTTTTCCTTTCTAGCGTCCATTTGCTACCCAAACAAGATGGCACAATTAATAAGCCATTTGAATAGCTAAAAATATACATTTTTAAAAGAATGAGTAAAGTTATAAGCACAACTTTTTAGCTTAACTTAATATGAATTAAGTTTCTTTATTTCATCAGCTTAATATCACTTTTTATACAGCTTTTGCTGCCTTCCATACGTAAATAGGAATTAAAAATAGTACAGCAATAGTGACAATAGCTATCAAATAATGGAAATAACCAAGTACATCTCCAATGATTCCACTCAAGGTATAAAGTCCCCCACTTACAGTCGCCATAATCGAAACCTGAAAAGTAAAATCGGTACCCGCATAGTTCTTTCGACTGTAATGCATAACCAAGGTTAGCATTACAACCAATAGCATGGCAGCAAAAGCATCTTCCAAAGCATTTACAGAATAGATAAGCCATGTATTTATTTTTATCTTCTGCTCATAAGCATAGGCCAAATAAACATACGCACCTAAACTCATGATTTTTAATATTGAAAAACTAATTAAGGTAGCTGGTCTAGAAAAATACTTTAATACCCATCCTGCAATAAATGCCCCCACTAAAGCAGCTACAGCACCTAGCATAGTGATGTAAACACCAATTTGGGTAAAGCTTAATCCCATATCAACCATTAAGGGTTTAAGTAATGGCCCGGCTAAGCCATCTGCCACTTTAAAAGTGATAAGTACCATTAACCAAGAGCGAAGCTCTTTATTTTGAGAAAAATAACTCAAATAAGACTTAATTTTTATCAATAAATTTGGCTGGCTAGATTGATTGTCAGAATGAGAAGTATGAGGAGGTTCTTTGAATAGTAAAACAGGTAGAGTATTGATAAATACTAAAGCAGCTAATAATAAAAAAGTTGGCTGCCATGACAACCAATCTAAACACCATAACACAGCTCCCCCACCTACAATAAAACCAAGCCGAGAGCCTACAACTTGAAATGTATTTCCCCAATGTTGCTGATCATGTTGTAATAAATTGACAGCTAAAGCATCGGTTGCAATATCTTGAGTTGCGCCCGTCGAGTTCATAAATAACAGTGCAATAAAAAATATAAATAAGTACAAAGGCTGATCTAAAGCCTGAATAGGAAAAAAAGATAAAATACAAATTACTGCCACCGTTAAAAGCTGAGTGGGTAAAATCCAGCTACGATAATGACCTAAACGGGAAATTGCGTGTCGATCCACCCACGGTGCCCAAAATATTTTGATTGACCAAGGCACCATAAGCAGCCCAAAACCACCAATATGCGCGAGTGATACACCTTGAGCTCTTAATATTACGGGCAAAGCATGGGTCATAAAACCCACAGGTAGACCTTGCGCCCAATATAAGGAAAATAGCAAAAGATAAAGATTTTGCTGTCGAAACATATATACCTACTTTTATTTCTTTGTGCGGTAATAACATGAAATACCATGCGTAATCTTACATTTTGCCAATGAAGCATAGATTTCAAAAGATTAAGATAAAACAAAGGATGATTTAAAACTTAAAAATATGGAACAACATTTCCCTAAGCTACCTCCACAGGTCCCTCAACGTGGTAATGCTTTAAGTCGAGCATTATTTAAAAAACTTTTTTTGGCTCAAGGCTGGACTATAGAAGGTGAAGTTCCTAACTTTCCTAAGGCTGTAGCCATTATTTCTCCTCATACATCCAATATTGATGGCTGGTATGGTTTTTTAGCTATTTTTGGGCTTGGCATTCAAATTACAGTACTAGGTAAAGACAGCTTATTTAAGCCTCCTTTTAAACGTGTTTTAGATTGGGCAGGTGTTATTCCGGTAAAACGTGACTCTGCCAATGGACTGACTGAACAGGTGGTTGCAACCATTCAGGATTATGACAAGATCTGGATTGGAATGGCGCCAGAAGGCACACGTAAGAAAGCAAAAAAAATGAAGAGTGGCTTTTACCATATTGCTGCAAAGGCTAATATCCCAATTGTGATGTTCTCTTTTGATTATGATCGCAAGACTATTCACTGCTTAGGCTATTTAACTCCTAGCGGAAATTATGATGAAGATCTCGCCAAAATTTTTGAGCGTTATGATGGAAAAATATCACCGAAAAATCGTAATTGGCTTGCAGAACCTTTACAAAATCTTGTGAAAAAAACCTAGCAAAAATTGAACGAATCTGGTCTGATGGGCCATCTTAATTTATCTTGCTATAGATTGTTTTTCAAAGATGAAAATTGCTCAATTTGCCAGTATCGGATTTATCTCTTTAGCCTTATTTGGCTGTGATAAATTCAGCAAAACACCAACACCGACCACTTCAGTTAAAGCACGCGAACCAGTTATTGCACTTGCCTTAGGCGGCGGTGGAGCAAAAGGATTTTCACATATTGGTGTTATCAAGGTCTTAGAATCACATGGTATTAAACCTAAAATTGTTACGGGTACAAGTGCCGGTAGTTTTGTAGGAAGTATCTATGCCAGTGGGCAAACACCTTATCAGCTCCAAAATCTTGCACTTAAATTACAAGAATCGGATATTCGTGATTTAACGCTTAATCGCCAAGGTATTATTCTTGGGCAAAAGCTACAAGATTATGTGAACCGTAACGTGGGCAATAAGCCTATTGAGAAATTCCCAATTCGTTTTGCAGCAGTAGCAACCCGTCTTGATAATGGTCAAAAAGCTGACTTTATTAAAGGTAATGCAGGTCAAGCAGTACGTGCGTCTTGTAGTATTCCAAACGTGTTTGTACCTGCCACTATTGGCAATCAAAAGTACGTAGATGGCGGATTAGTTAGCCCAATTCCTGTAAAAACAGCACGTGATATGGGTGCAGATATTGTGATTGCGGTTGATATTTCAGCACGTCCAGCAGGAAATCGCCCAGCGAATATGTGGGGATTACTTGATCAAACCATTAATATTATGGGTCAACAAAGTATTAATGAAGAGTTAAAACTAGCAAACGTAGTCATCCAACCTAAAGTTGGGCACTTAGGTACACTCGATTTAAAATCAAGTAATGAAGCTATTTTAGAGGGTGAGAAAGCTGCTCAAGGCCAAATTCGTCAAATTGAAACTGCAATAGCGAATTTCAAAAAATCTCCAGCCGCATTTAAGCCAGCTCCACGTCCTAAATTTTAATTGAGGTGGTTTTTTTCTATCCACACTTACTATCATCTGCTACAGTGGTAAAAGTGATATGAGATCACTTTTACCCATCATAAAGATATATAAAAGAGCAGATCTATGGAGTTTGTTGTAGAACCTTGGCACTGGTTTGTATTGGGTATCTTACTTATTCTTTCTGAGCTGATTATCCCTGCTTTTGCCGCTCTCTGGTTTGGTATTGCAGCCATTATGGTTTGCTTTCTCTATTGGTTATTTCCAGATATTAGCCTTACAACCCAAATTGTATTGTGGATTATTTTATCGGTGCTATGCACCATTCTTTGGTTCAAATTTATTAAACCCTTATCGATTGATAGAACTAAAGCAGGTTTACCTCGTGAGGCCACCATTGGACAAATTGGTATGGTGATTCAAACCGGACTTGCTCATGACCAAATTATTGTCCGTTTCCCTATGCCTATTTTAGGGGCCGATGAATGGAACTGTCGCAGCACTAGCCCTGTGAAAGTCGGTGATCGAGTCCGTGTCATTGATATTTCGGGCAATGACTTAATTGTCCAGCCCCACAGTACTTCATAAACATTAAAGATAAAGAGAGGTTATTTTCATGCCAGTTGGTACCATTATTGTTTTAGCCTTTTTGGCTTTTGTAGCAGTTACTATTTTTAAAGGGGTACGTATTGTTCCTCAAGGTTATAAATGGATTGTTCAGCGTTTAGGGAAATATCATTCCACGCTTAATCCAGGGTTGAACTTCGTTATTCCTTATATTGATGACGTAGCTTATAAAGTCACGACTAAAGATATTGTGCTTGATATTCCATCTCAAGAAGTGATTACCCGTGACAATGCTGTATTGCTTATGAATGCAGTAGCTTATATCAATTTAACAACCCCTGAAAAAGCAGTGTACGGTATTGAAAACTATACATGGGCCATTCAAAACCTTGTACAGACTTCATTACGTTCTATTGTGGGTGAAATGGATCTAGATGATGCACTGTCTTCACGAGATCACATTAAAGCTAAACTAAAAGCTGCAATTTCTGATGATATTTCGGATTGGGGTATCACTTTAAAAACTGTAGAAATTCAAGATATTCAGCCATCTTCAACCATGCAAGCTGCTATGGAAGCTCAAGCTGCTGCTGAACGTCAACGTCGTGCTACAGTGACTAGAGCTGACGGTGAAAAGCAAGCTGCAATTTTAGAAGCAGATGGTCGTTTAGAAGCATCTCGCCGTGATGCAGAAGCACAAGTTGTCTTAGCAGAAGCATCTCAAAAAGCGATTGAAATGGTAACAAGCGCAGTCGGCGATAAAGAAACACCTGTCGCTTATCTATTAGGTGAACAGTACGTTAAAGCAATGCAAGACATGGCTAAATCGAGCAATGCCAAAACTGTTGTATTACCTGCTGATGTTTTAAATACAATCCGTGGCATTATGGGAAAGCATAATTAATTTAACTGCTTTCAATAAGTCATTGAAATAAAAACGGCGACCTGATGGTCGCCGTTTTCATATTGAGTATTATTGGTTGTTTAATCTTTTTTGATCTTTCAAAGGTAGCTTTTTTACGACTAAGTCATAAGAATCGCGAATCAAATCTTGAAGTAAATCACGAGTTAAGTTTTTATGCGGAGTAATAGAGATCCAGTGTTTTTTATTCATGTGATACCCCGGAATAATAAAAGGATAAAGCTCCTGATATTCCTGACTTTTATATGGATCACATTTAACAGTAATCATTTTTGTGCCCGTTCCTTCCCCTACTAATAAAAACACCTTTTCTAAAATTTTAAAGACGTCGCATTCAGGTCCAAAGGGTTGGCTTTGCTCACTAAAAGGAAGATTACACGCAATCTCTATTGCAACTTGATGGAGCTGATCACCATTCATTCTTATTTCCTTTATTCATTGAATATGAATACAAGCAGGATTATTAATTTGATTTTATATTAGTTGGTACGGGCTAAAAGGAATTGTGAAATCTCAACTAATTCTTTTGCATTTTCACCAAAATGCGCTAAAGCCTCAAAAGCTTGATCATGCAACTCTTTTGCATAAACCTGTGCTTGCTCAAGTCCCATTAAAGCAGGATAAGTCGACTTTTGTACTTGTTCATCCTTACCCGCAGTTTTACCTAAAGTTTCAGTGCTTGAGGTAATGTCCAAAATATCATCTTGCACCTGAAAAGCCAGTCCAATTGCTTGTCCATATTGGCGTAATTTCGGAATTGCCTGATCTGTTCCAGAGAAAATTGTCACTGCACCCATCATAATGGCAGCCTGAATAAGCGCTCCCGTTTTATTACGGTGGATATTTTCTAGTTCGTCTTGAGAAATTTGTTTAGCTTCAGCTTGTAGGTCTAAAACCTGTCCACAAACCATTTTAGAGCTGGCTGTTGCTAAAATTTGAATTTGCTTTAATACAATTGCAGCATCAGTTCCCTGCCCTTGTTCATCAAACAAACGACTCCCTAAAACCTCAAAAGCCATCGACTGTAAAATATCACCTGCAAGTAAAGCGGTATCTTCACCAAATGCTACATGGCAAGTTGGCTGACCACGACGAAGTAAATCATTGTCCATACAAGGCAAATCATCATGCGCTAGGGAGTAGCAATGAATAAGTTCAACCGCAACTGCCGCACGGCGAGCAGCCGCAAAATTTGGATTGTCTTGTAAAGAAGCTGTGGCGTAACACAAAGCTGGACGCACACGTTTTCCACCAAGCATAACTGCATGGTGTACTGCGCTTTTTAAAGGTTCAGGAATTGAAAATGCGGCGAGTGTTGTCAATAAATCTTGTTGAATACGTTGTTGAGCTTGTTTTAAAACATCCGCATTAACTTGAGAGAGTGATGACACAGTCGCCTCGTAAAATCAGTAGAGAAATTTTATTGAATGTGATGAAACATTCATGTGCTACATCATACACGATTCACTGTAAAAAGTGCGTGATGAGTTATGGATGTCAGAAGTAAAAAAGCCTCTCTATGGGAGAGAGGCTTTTCATTTAAATGACTTTTAGAAACTGTCACCCGGAACGCGTACCCAACCTTCCATTAAGACACGTGCACTACGGCTCATAATGGCTTTTTTCACTACCCATTGACCATTTGTAAGTTCAGCTTGAGCACCAACACGTAATGTTCCCGATGGATGTCCAAAACGCACTGCTTCACGCTCGCCACCACCAGCTGCTAAATTTACCAATGTACCCGGAATGGCAGCAGCCGTACCAATTGCTACCGCTGCTGTTCCCATCATGGCATGGTGAAGTTTACCCATCGACAAAGCACGAACCAGTAAGTCGACATCATTTTCTGAAACGTTTTTACCGCTTGAAGCTGTGTAATTTTTCGGCTTAGAAACAAAAGCAATTTTTGGTGTGTGCTGACGTGCAGCTGCTTCTGAAATATCTTTAATTAAACCCATTTGCACAGCACCATATGCACGAATTTTTTCAAAACGTGCTAGCGCTGCGGCGTCACCATTAATATGATCTTGCAGTTCTGTACCTTGGTATCCTAAATCTTCTGCATTTAAGAAAATGGTTGGAATACCGGCATTAATAAATGTGGCTTGGAAACTGCCAATCTCAGGCACGTCTAATTGGTCAACAACATTCCCTGTCGGGAACATATCACCGCCCTCTTCACCATCATCGGCTGGGTCTAAAAACTCAATTTGAACTTCTGCAGCAGGGAAAGTCACTCCATCCAGTTCGAAGTCACCAGTTTCTTGAACTTGACCATTGGTGATAGGTACATGAGCAATAATGGTTTTTTGAATATTTTTTTGCCAAATTCGAACAGTACAGAGACCATTTTCAGGAATTCGATTTTCATCAACCAAACCATTTGAAATCGCAAATGAACCAACCGCAGCAGTTAAATTACCGCAGTTACCACTCCAGTCCACAAAAGGCTGATCTATTGAAACCTGTCCAAATAAATAGTCTACATCGTGATCTGGCTGTGTGCTTTTAGCGAGAATAACGGTTTTACTGGTACTTGAAGTCGCTCCACCCATTCCATCAATTTGCTTTCCATAAGGATCTGGGCTACCAATGACACGTAGTAAGAGTTGATCTCTTGCTTGACCTGCCACCTGAGCTCTTTCCGGCAAATCATCAAGTTTAAAAAATACGCCTTTACTGGTTCCACCACGCATGTAAGTTGCTGGAATTTTAATTTGCGGTACTGAGCTCATATCAACTGTTATCCTTACTCTTGTGTTTTTATATCTCGAAACAAACAGACTTGTTTAGTCATGCACTTCATCTTAAATCGTTTTGTGATCTAGAGATAGCGTTATGCTTTTATACATCAATCGTATTGACGCAGACTTATTTTGAGAATTTAGATTCATGCTCGCAATGACCGAATTAAGCAAAATCATGAAAAAAAGAGTCTATCAAAAATATATTTTTAGAATATTTTTTAATCATTTTTAAATTATTAAAAGCAAGTTAATGATTTTAAATATTTTTTAGTGTTACTTTTCAGTCACCGCTTGTTAATTTGTAGTCTAGGCTAAAATAAATCCATCTATTAGAATAATTTACTTATTCATAGTGAGTGAAGACCTTTGACCAACGAATCTTCTACACTGCAACGAGGACTAAAAAATCGACATATCCAATTAATTGCTATGGGTGGAGCAATTGGTACCGGATTATTTTTAGGCTCGGCGCAAGTGATTCAATCTGCGGGACCATCCATTATTTTAGGATATGCCATTGGTGGCTTAATTGCTTTTTTAATTATGCGCCACCTGGGAGAAATGATTGTTGAAGAACCTGTTGCAGGATCGTTCAGCCATTTTGCTTATAAGTACTGGGGAAAATTTCCCGGATTTTTAGCTGGATGGAATTATTGGATGCTCTATGTTCTGGTTGCGATGAGTGAACTCACCGCGGTAGCCAAATATATTAATTACTGGTGGCCTCATATTCCAGCATGGACGTCTGTCTTATTTTTCTTTGTCGTGATTACGGCAATTAACCTTACAAACGTCAAATTTTATGGTGAGTCCGAATTCTGGCTCGCTATTATTAAAGTTGCTGCTGTTATCTCTATGATTGTTTTTGGCCTTTATTTGCTATTTACAGCAGATGTGGGTTCAAGCATTTCATTTAGTAACCTGTGGTCTCATGGTGGATTTTTTCCAAATGGCTTTAGTGGCCTCTTCTACATGTTGGCTTTCTTGATGTTCGCCTTTGGTGGTATTGAACTGATTGGTATGGCTGCGGCAGAAGCAAAAGATCCGAAAAAGACCATTCCAAAAGCAATTAACCAAGTTGTTTTCCGTATCTTGATTTTCTATATCGGTTCACTAGCGATCTTACTTTCATTAGTGCCGTGGAACCAGTTAGATCTTGGCGGTCTCGATAAAAGTCCATTTGTTATGATTTTTAGCCAAATGGGTATTGGTTGGGCTGCACATTTACTGAACTTTATTATTTTAACCGCGGCCCTCTCTGTTTATAACAGTGGGATGTTTGCCAATAGCCGTATGCTTTACGGTTTAGCTCAACAGGGTAACGCGCCAAAAATTTTCAAGAAAGTAAATAAACAAGGTGTACCTGTACCAGCAGTTTTGTTATCTGCATTACTTATTTTTGGCTGTGTTCTTTTAAATTACTTTGTACCTGAGGATGCTTTAAGTCACTTAATGTACATTGTAGTTGGAGCATTGGTATTGAACTGGGCGATGATCAGTATGACTCACCTTAAGTTTAAATCAGCAATGAAAAAACTCGGTCAAAAAACTCACTTCCCTGCACTTTGGGCACCATTTAGTAACTATTTGGTTTTAGGTTTCATTGCTGTTGTACTTTACATTATGTGGAGCCAAGGCTTTAAAGAGTCTGTAATGATGATTCCGATCTGGATTGTTCTTATGTTTATTTTGTTTAAAGTACTCAATGCTAAAGAACAATAATCTGAACATTTGTATTTAAAATATGAAAAAAGCCATTGTCTCGACAATGGCTTTTTTATTTAAGACGATAAGATTAAAACCATATTTGAATGTCTATTTAGAGCCATTGTTTCGTATCATCAGCCACAGGTGTGCCATGAATAACATGCATAATCATTGCATGCGCAATACTGCCCTTAAATGGAATTTCAGGTAACTGATCAAGTTTGAAAAATTGAGCATCACTCAGTTCTTTCTCCTGAATTTCAATTTCGCCCGCTTCATATTCAGCTTTAAAAGCCAACATTAAGTTACTCGGAAATGGCCATGGTTGACTCGCCAAATACTGAATATTCTTAATGTGCAATCCAACTTCTTCTAATGTTTCACGTCGCACAGCATCTTCTAGTGTTTCCCCTACCTCGACAAAGCCAGCGATTAAACTATACATCTGGGTTGTATTTCTGGCATTTTTAGCCAGCAAAATCTCGTTCTCTCCACGTGTAATAATAGTAATCACACAAGGGTTAACTCTAGGATATTGACTAAAACTACATGCTGGACAAGTCATAGAATATTCAGTCTTATGCTGCTGGGTTTTATGCCCACAACGGCTACAAAACTGATGATTACGACGCCACTCTAGTAACTGAAAAGCACGACTCGCCTGTTCAAACTGCGGTTTAGTCCAATATTGTAAGAGTTGGCGAATAGGTATGAACTGATATCCATTTGGTATAGGTTCACCTTCTTGGAAATCTCTTGCTATTACTTGAGGGTCTGCTTGTATATGTAAATCATGTTCCTGCTGTTTAAGGCAAGGCAAATTAAAATTCGCATCAACCAAAAGTTGTTGTTGCTGAAAAATATAAGCAATAGGAAGGTTGTTGGTATCCATTTATATACTCGAGTGAAGAACCTTTCGACGGCCTCTATAGCTTCTTCAAAAGGATCAGACTTAAAACATATTTTTCAAAAATCTTACGCATACTGGCAAACATCTTCAATTTATTTAATTTGTATCTTTTTGATTAAAATCACATTTTATTCACGCATGCTATGCTTTTAAGTTATATCTATGACTTTATAGCTAACTGACCAGTGATGAACTTAGAAGCACTGCTTCACATAAAATTGATCTCTAAAAATTTAGACTAGTTTTAGTCCCATCTCATGAAGCAAAAATATGCGATTTGGTTTAATTCTGGGTGATCAATTAAATCACCAACTCGCAACGCTCAAGTATTTAAACCAAAATGAAGACATTATTTTGATGGCTGAAGTACTTGAGGAAACATCTTATGTTGCTCATCATCCACAAAAAATAGCGCTGATTTTTAGTGCAATGCGACACTTTGCAAAAGAATTAAAAGCACAGGGCTGGAAAATCCGTTATCACACATTTAAGCGCGAAAGTCATATAAAAAAGTTAGTCGACTTTATTGCTTTGCAGCAACAACACTTCTCGGCAAATACTCTCATCGTTACCCAATGTGGTGAGTATCGCTTACAGCATGAAATCGATACTTCATGGTCTAACTCACTAAAACTACCTGTTATTTGTTTAGAAGATGATCGTTTCTTTTGTACCGTAGAACAATTCAAGCAATGGGCAAACAAATATAAAACGCTAAGGATGGAATACTTTTACCGAGAAATGCGCAAGCAAACTCACTATTTAATGCATGACCAACAACCCGTAGGCGGGCAATGGAACTTTGATCAAGCCAATCGAAAAGCGTGGTCAGGCAATCCACCTTTGCCACCAAAATTAACCTTTGAGCATGATCAAATTGATATAGATGTTATTCAACTGGTCAAGAAAGAATTTTCTCAACATATCGGCAATATCGATTCCTTTCAATGGGCAACAACCCGTCAAAATGCCTTACTTGCTTTAGACCATTTTATTTCTAACAACCTACCCCACTTTGGCGATTATCAAGATGCCATGGTTTATAGTTCAGATTTTATGTTTCATAGTCTGCTCTCGCCTTATTTAAATTGTGGATTGTTATTGCCACAAGAGGTGTGCGACGCTGCTCAAACAGCCTATTACAACGGACAGGCCCCCTTAAATGCAGTAGAAGGATTTATTCGCCAGATATTAGGATGGCGGGAATATGTGCGTGGAATCTATTGGTTGTCTATGCCTGACTATAGCGATCAAAATACCCTTCATGCCAGCATGCCGCTACCACAATATTACTGGACGGGTGATACAAAAATGGCATGTATGGCCGAGTGTTTCAGAAATACCTTTGAACATGGCTATGCTCACCATATTCAGCGTTTAATGATTACAGGCAACTTTGCGCTTTTAGCTGGTGTAAATCCATCTGAAATTTGCGAATGGTATTTAGCAGTTTATGTCGATGCTTATGAATGGGTCGAATTACCGAATACTTTAGGCATGGCGATGTATGCAGATGGCGGCATCATGGCAAGTAAACCCTATGCTGCATCAGGTAATTACATACATAAAATGTCAAATTATTGTCAGCACTGTACATATAACGTCAAAACCAAAACTGAACCAGACAGTTGTCCATTTAACAGCTTGTATTGGTATTTTATGAGCCAGCATGAGGCCATATTTCGTCAAAATCCCAGAATGGCGATGGTCTACAAAAACCTTGATCGTATGAAAGATAAAGCTTCTGTTATGCAGCATGCACAGTTACTTATTCATCAACTTGATGAGCTTTAAGATCATGAAAAAACAGCATCTACCCCAGAAAATATGTGTCTATTGTCAACGCCCTTTTGACTGGCGAAAAAAATGGGAGCGTTGCTGGGAAGAAGTAAAATATTGCTCTGAAAGATGTAAACGACAGGCTCGCTCAAATAAGTAAATATTTCACGCGATTGTTTTAACTGATTCAACACTACTCTTCATTGTTGAATCAGTTGTCTTTCAATTGATTATATTTGATGCTCTTAAGCATATTTATACTGGCGAGAACAGTAAGCTCTTTCAACTTCTGATGAACGTAATTGCTGATGCTTGGTTTTACGCCCTGCCATACGCTTGCGCCAGAGTTTAAAACTGCTCGATTTTAAGTTGTATCTCATTAAACGAATAACTTCACTTTCACGCAAGCCATACTCTCGCTCAATTGCTTCAAATGGGGTTCGATCTTCCCATGCCATTTCAATAATTCTAGATAAGTCATGTTCATCAATTTTTTTCATGTTATGCCCTTTTAAATTATGCTGTAACCAAATCTGATTCTTTAACAAACAACCTTTCGGAAATAGCTTCACTGACCCGATTGCTTGCTTTGAATGTTTTCGTGTTTTGCTTCAGATCATAGAAAGGCAAACATGAATTTTTTGTGATTTTTTTGCTTTATAAACTCTATTTTTTTATATAAGACATAAACAGTTCTAAAACCTTTGAGTGGTTTAACTTTTTATTAGCCACTATGGCAAAATTTTTAATACCTAAAACATGAAAAAAGCCATTGCCTTAGCAATAGCTTTTTTGTTTATAATCATAAAATTATGCGCCCTTAGCTTAACTGGATAGAGCAGTTGCCTCCTAAGCGACCGACGTGGGTTCGAGTCCCGCAGGGCGCACAAACCTAATAGCAAAATATAAAATAATTTAGTTAAAATTATTTTATATTCAAATATATAAATTTTAATCATAGAAGAATATAGATAAATATATAAGGATATAGTTGCAATGTTTAAGGATATGATTGAGGATATATGGAGTTCTACTCAATATGTATCCTTATTCTGCTATGGCTAAGAAAACTATTCCGCTATCCGACTCCAAATGCACTGGTGCAAAGCCGCAGGAAAAGGATTATTCCTTATACGATGGTCATGGGTTGATTCTATTCATTCGTAAAAGTGGCTCAAAAGTATGGCGATTTAAATATAAAAGAGCTAATGGTAAAGATGGCTTAATGACTTTGGGCAACTTCCCTGCTTTAAGTTTAAAAGCTGCCAGAGATAAGCGCCGTGAATTGGAGACACTATTAGCTAATGGAATAGATCCAATTGAATACAACGAAATACAAAAGGCTAAACTAGACAATAAATATAATTTTGAATCTATAGCTCGAGAATGGCATACAGCATATAAAAGTACTGGACGTTGGGGAACTGAAACAGCAGAAAGGGCTCTTAAGAATATGGAAGAGTATGTTTTCCCAAAACTTGGGAAAAAGCCTATTGATGCAATCAAGCCAAAAGAACTAATTCAAGTAATCAAAAGTATTGAAGACTTAGGTTATACCGAAGTTGTAAAAAAAACCCGGCAACGGCTAACAAGTATTTTTGCATTTGCAATGTCGAAAGGATTTATTGAAAGTAATCCAGCCTATGGTCTTCAAGATATTTTCATCCTTTCAAAGAAAACCAAACATCATCCTCAATTACCATTAGAAAGATTGCCCGAGTTACAAGCTAAATTAGCTTCCGACACTGGTCATCCACTTACTCGGCTATGTGTTGAATTTGCCTTACATACTTTTGCTCGTTCAAGTGAAATCAGATTTGCAAGGTGGGAAGAGTTTGATTTTGAAAAAGCTATTTGGACCATTCCCCCAACTAGAGATTTTGTAGAAGGTTATAAATACTCTTATCGCGGTGCGAAAATGAAAACACCTCATTTAATTCCTCTATCAAACCAAGCACTAGCAATAATAAAAGAGGTCTACAAATACAGCGGACACACTCAAAATGTTTTTCCTAAAAACGGTGATCCGCATGGCTTTATGAGTGAATCAACTATCAATAAAACTCTACGCCGTCTCGGATATGATACAAATACAGAAATTTGTGGGCACGGCTTTAGAGGTATGGCCTGTGCAGCCCTAATTCAAAGTAAACTATTCCAGAAAGATGCTGTTGAAAAACAAATGAGTCATCAAGAGCGTAATAATGTACGACTTGCATATACCCATAAAGCAGAGTTCTTAGAAGAAAGAAAAACAATGCTCAATTGGTGGAGTAGTTATTTAGATGTGACTAAAGAAACAAGTATTAGTCCATATGATTATACAGCACAGATTTTAGGTGAAGAGATCATACAATTTAAGTATGCAAAATTGATGAAATAATCAATTTTAACAGTTTGCTAAGCCTAGCTCGACGGAGCGAAAGTCAGATACCCAATCTGATTGGCTTAGCTCCTATTTTGGGATGCCTTGGGAGGCAGAATGAAGAATTTCTATACTTTAGAAGAGGTGTTATCTGCCTCAGATGAGCCATTATCTCTCTTAGATATTATTGATTATTGCCGAAGAAGCATGCTGCATCCGTGTGTATATCTTGATGGTAATTTAGTCTGTATAGAAGAAACTCGCGAACACCATAGTGAGGATAAAAGAGATTATCCTGAACATGTAGTGGAGGCTAAATGGCACGTACCATTTCAAGGATATGTTTTTAGTCAGGATCTGATTGAGCAATTACGATCAAAAAACCAAACTTTTAATCTATTAAAAATTGATCAAATTATATCTCAATATTCTGAAATACCACTTAATGAACCAGAACTTAACCAATCTCTTCACGTATATGAGCGTAGGTATGATGATGACGTTAAGGATTTTTTTTGGATTAGGGATATGAAGGATGAGGAATACAAAGGAATTGAATATTCTAAAAAAGAGATAGTGTTTCATATTGAAGAGTTAAAAAGAATAAATTTTAATGATCCTGATAAAAGAAAGTTTGACGCCTTACGGCGTGAATACAATCATGAAGAATATAAACATCTACTATTCTCAAAACCATCATTCTCAATTCATGAAGCAGCTTCAATTGTTTCTATGAATAATCCACTATTCGTAGAAGTTTATCGAGATCAACCGAATTTCGTTAAATACTTTCAGCATTATTTACATTCTTATAATTTAATTAGCTCATGGTCTGAAGATGGCATTTTAGGTGAATCAGAAATGATCCCTGCTGAATTATTAAAAGAGACTCTTAAGAAAAATAAAATTCTTATCCAGAGTTTTAATGCGCATCTAATAATAATGGAAGAAGGTAATCTCACTGTCGAGCACAAAAGAATTAATGAGCAAAATGAAGAAATAGAAAGACTGAGAGAAACTATTAAAAACTTAAATACACAAATTGAGCAATTACAGTCGGAACAATCATTAGAGCCAGTAAAGTCATATAACCTACTAGATTTAATTCTAGACAGCACTGACAATGAAAGATACGCGCCTGATCTAGCTTATGCTATTCAATTATGGGAATCAGTTTATGTTACTAACCCCAAATCAGGCAAGCATAGTAATAAAGCAAATATTTGGATCAAAAATAATACACCCTATTCCGGCGATCGAGATGATACGTATACGCGCAGACTACGAGATATAACATCACCGTTAATTGGATGGCATGATGATAGAAAAAAATTATTAATCAATAATTAACTAAGCTATTGAATTTTAAAACCTTAAAACTACGTACGTAAAATTACGTCCGTAGTTTTTTGCATTTACGTGCTATGCGTCCGTACGATCAAAACTGTTTAGATACAACCAAGCGTTAGAAATATATGGTTGTAATTATGCTTCAAATAACTCCAATTCGAATTCAATTCAGTACTGTATGCCAATTACTTGATGTAACCCGTGAGTCTCTTCGACACACTATTCGTAAAGACCCCACGTTTCCAAAGCCAATGAAAATGGGGACCACAAAACAAGCTCCCGTTTTCTTTGACTATCAAGAGATTGTTGAGTGGCATAACAGCAAAAAAACTGTTGCTGCAGAAATGGAGGCTTAAACCATGAATGCTCCTATTGGTTTAATTTTACCTTCTCAACAAATGTTGAGTTCAGATATCGCTCTCATTACCAATATACGTTTAGACTCCGTCAAAAGAACAATTGAACGTTTAGCAGAACGCCGTGTTATTACTTTACCACCAACGGTGGAAAAGCCTACAGCTGGACGCACAAGCACCGAATATGTATTTTCTGGTGAACAAGGTAAGGTGGATTCGATAACAGTAGTAGCTCAACTCTGCCCAGAATTTACTGCTGCGATTGTGAAACGTTGGTATGAACTTGAACAGCAAACACCAGCATTTGATATCAACAATCCACAGCACCTTTTACAGGCTATTGAAGTTCAAGCCAAACAGAATCTACGGCTAACAGCAGAAAACAAAACCTTGTCACAAGCAATAGAAACTATCACTCATACTGAACACGGCGTAAAATTCCAGCAAGCATGTAAAATTCTGAATGTTAAGCAGCAAGTGTTAGCTGAATGGCTTAGAAAACACAACTGGGATCGCTATCTAAATAATGCTAGGGCTTCAACTTATTACAGTGAAAGTCGAGGGTACTGTGAAACCAAATATTCACTTAAAGAAGGTGTAAAATCCTCTGGCCAACCATATAGTTATACTCAAACCGAGTTTTTCATTCTGCCAAAAGGTATGCAAATTTTGGCTAAAAGGTTTGGAGAATCTTTATGACATATCCAACTATTTTTAGCCTTGCCCTTTTCAAATTAATTTTATTCATCTATATTAAGTCTGTCTGGTGCAAAATCACTAGATTAGCTTTGGTCGGCTATAATTACACAAGCGCATACAGTCCGCTTTGGGCTTTTTTTATGCGTAAAATCTCTATGCTTCTGCATTTCTATGGTGAAGCTGGAGAGGGACATCTTCGGATGTGCGGGTCTCTTGTGTACCTGTCGACCAACCCTTTTCAGCTTTGCCACCCTCATTTGGTCGTGACTGGTAAAGCTCCTAAACAAACACAAGGAGTGCATTCATCATGAACGCAAAAATTAATATTCAATTACCAGGACAATCAGTTCCTTTTTATAATGCTTCTAATTTATTAAATGCATATAAACTTGCATATGAAACGGCTAACCAACTTCGCACCCTACTCAATCAAATAAGTAAGTCTGCAATCTTCATTAAAACATATGCTGAAGAGAATAATTTAGATAATTCAATCTTCACAGAGATTGAAAATTTAATCGCAATTTCGCTTCAACTTTCCAACTCCCATACCGATATATATAACGCTGAGATTAAAAGACATCGTCAAGAACCATATGATCAGTACGATGCTGACGATTTAAATGGAGCTTATGCACTTGCTCATGAAAATACGACTTGGTTAGAAACGTTAATCTCTAAAATTAGAATAGAAGTTAATTTGGTTAAAGAAGCAGTAAAGGATGTTATTCACGGCGCTGTCTTTGCGACACTTGAGCATTTAATTAATATTGCTGAGTATTTAGCTGAAACCAATGTTAATGCTTTTTCTATTGAAAGTGAAAAGTATGAAGCTGAACGGGAGGCATCTAAAAATGGATAAATCCCAAGTTCCAGTTAATAAAGATTCAGTTCAGCCAACTACAGAGCCGAAACAAAATTCACAATCTTCTACATATGTAGAATCTGTCCGTATAACGCCAGATCGACTCATTAATGCCATGATCAATAATATTCGGCAAGGAGGATCTGATGAGCATTGATGCAACTCGGTGGTCATGGACAGCTTCTGTTAAAACTTCTGCTCAACGTCTGGTTCTGCTTTCACTAGCAGACCGGGCTGGTGAAGAACATACCGCATGGCCTAGCATCGATCGCCTAGCTGCTGACACAATGCTAGACAAAAAGACAGTACAAAAAGTTATATTAGAGCTCATAAAACTTGGGCTAGTTAGCGATACCGGCGAACGTGCGGGACCAACAAAAAGAGTCCGTATACTTAAATTAAACGGCGTAAAAGGCCGTGAAGAATATAACCAAAATCTGGATAATTCAGGTTCAAAAAATGATACTGAATCCAGAACAAATACACCCAAAAGTGGGAACATTAAACATTCCCAAAAACGGAATGATTCCGATAATGGAAATATCCCCGAAAACGGGATTTTGAATAATCCCCAAAACGGTACTTTGAATGTACCCAATTTTGGGATGCAGAACCAACCATTGAATCTACCAATAAATCTCTCTCAAGAGCATGACTGGATTCCTAATGTTGATCAGCTGATGACAAAGATAAAGATGGCAGGTCACGGCCAAAATATAGATTTGATCTTTGGCCTACCTAGTTTCGAATTTGAGCTGAGTGCATTCAACTCTTACTTTGAGAACAGTGGATTATCTGATAGCAAAAAGCTTCATAAGTTCACGGCTTGGATCGTAGATAAGTTTGAACGCTATAAAAAGCAAAATCCTGAATATGGCATTCATCCTTCTTTGGAAACTGGACAGCAAGCTATTACTGCTCGGCCATTTATCAATTTGCCGACTAAGCCTAAAAGCTTATTAGGAGATGCTCAATGAATACATCAATCCACAACTTACAAATTGAGCAAGCTGTTCTGGCAGCATTGATGACTGTAGCAAATTCATATAATCAGGTTGAAAGCTTGCTAACTGAAGAAGATTTTCATGCTACACGCCACAAAATAATTTTTAGCGCCATAGTTGATCTGGATTCAAAAAATTCGCCTTATGATGCCGTATTGGTAAACCAATGGCTAGAAATGCATGGATACTCAGAAGCTGCTGGTGGTGAGCAATACATCATGCAGCTTCTAGGTGATGCACCTTCAAGCTTTTATAACCTGATGTCGTATGCTGAGAAACTAAAAGATCTTACGACTTGCCGCAAAGTTGAAGCACAAGCCCATAAGGTCATTCAAAGTGCCCGTAGTTTGACCGTAAGTCGTGGTGATTTAGTTTTGAATGCACAGACAGCCTTTGCGGAAATAAGTACAGAACAAGGTAGTGAAAACCTTTTCCATATTCATGATGCCGCAAACAATACGTTTGTTGAGATGCACCGAAAAATGGAAGCTGCGATTGCTGGCAAAACACTAATTAATGGTATTCAGACTGGGATATATGACCTTGATAAAAAGCTTGGTGATGTTGAGCCCGGTTGCCTAATGGTAGTGGCTGCACGTCCAGCAATGGGTAAAACAACGATGCTTCAACTCATTGCAAATCATGTAGCAGTCATTCAGAAAAAGCCTACCCTTATCATGTCTGGTGAGATGCCAAAAGAACAAATTGCTATGCGTCTCTGCTGTGCCATTGCACCAGCAGATATTGGGATAGTACGCAACTCCCCTCACCTTTTGCCTAAAGACGAATTTACGGCGTATACCAATGCTGTTGTAATGCTTCAAAATGTACCGATGTATATCAATGATACGTCTCGCCCCTCGATAGCGAATATTAGGGAATCTATCCGTAAAGTAAAACATCAGTACGGCGCCGTTGGTGTGGTGCTGGTGGATTACCTTCAGATCATGAAGACTACAAAACAGTTTGCCCGAGAAGATTTAAAGATTGCATACTTCACTGGTGAACTTAAAGCCATGGCCAAAGAGTTTGATTGCGTCATAGTCCTATTATCTCAGCTCAACCGTGAACTAGAGAAGCGTCCAAACAAACGCCCAATGCTGTCGGATCTACGTGAATCCGGTGCAATTGAACAGGATGCAGACCAGATCGTTTTCTTATACCGAGATGAGATCTATAACAAGGAATCTCAATATCGAGGTATTGCTGAGGCCATAGTAGGGAAAAACCGCCACGGCGAACCGGGTACTGCGTACATGTATGCTCAATTGAAGTACTGCCAATTTACTAATTTAGATCATGACGCACTTAATCAAATCCAAGGAGCAACAATATGATGTTTGTAGATAACAGTTGTATAGACTCGACTGTATTTAAGAAATCACCTGCTGAAAGATTTAAAAATCTTAGAACCCAGAAAAAAGTAAAGGAGTTCTTCATCAAGCGCCGAGGCTATAAACGCCCAGATTTCAACCGCATGATTCTAGATTTAGGCCGCTTAGGATGGTCACATGAGAAAATAGCCTTTGTATTACCAATATCTGGTGCATCTACTGTAAGTGAATGGGCACGTGGTGGGGTTCCTAACTATGAAAATGGTGAAGCATTTATTGAACTTTGGAAGAGTGAAACCGGGATTGAAAGATTCCCACGTGAAGGCGAATGGCAGACTTATAAATACAAGCTTGGTCAGCAAAACTTTTTAGATGAGTTAGACGGCGTTATTGTTCCCTTAAGTGAGAAATAAAAAAATAAGAAATAGTGATTCAGTATTTTGGATTTGCTTAACAGCCATGCTTTTAGTTCTGTGGTTTAAAGTACCTATTGATAAGTTTATTGAGGATTGATTCATTGGTACATTCAAAGAAGCAAATGGTAATATATTGAATTCAATTATTTTGTTCATTAAATAGAATTATTATGTGGGATCATTTAGTAAGGTTTTCTACTTGGGCAGAAAATAACTCAGGGCAAATTCAGATTTTAATTGCTGTATTTGCCGTTTGGTTAGCGTACGCTGGTTATAAAAAAGTCTTAGAGCAAATTTCTATTTCTAGAGATCAAGAAAAAAATACTTTTAGTCAAAGAAATTTTGAATTGAAATTAGAATTTTTGAATTTATGCCTCGCTATTTCTGATAAAACCACTGTTAAATTAATGGCACAACATGAAATATTAAGGGCCTTGGAGAACTCTTTAAAAGTTTACACTTCAGAAGAAGACCAAGAGGAGTTGAAGGCAACAATAAAAATCTTGGAACAAAAGATTAATGAAACTGAAATGATATTAGAGCTTACTAATAAGTTATCGGAGCGAATTAACAAATCTCAGGAATTTGATTTTAATGAGCAAAGTAAACACATTCATTACATTTACGAGGCTTTAATAATTTCTGTTGATGATGCGAACCGTATGGAACTTTTGAAGTCTAAATTTTTAAAAGATGATTATGACTAATTGATCATATAGCAAACCTAAATACTACCAACTAACACTAGCCCTATTCACTACGAATAGAGCTTTTTAACGTGTAACATCTTCTAAATTTATCGTGTAACACCTCAAACAATTATCATGTAACACCCTTTAATTGTCCTTTTTTTATCGTGTAACAGTAGATTTTGTTATTTTTTGAACAATTTATTATGTATTACTTGGCAACAATTTTCATAGGTTGAAAATCATCAATCTGAACTTTTTTAGCCTTCAGTAAATCTTCTCTTTTACCATCTATAACTAAGATGGCGCGCTTAACTTGGATTGTCCAAGTACGATCTGCCTCACACATATCTTCAGACTCTATAAATACTTTACCAAATGCTTTACCAGAAAGGTTCTGAACATCATCATAAGTAATGATATTTACAGAGGTTCCTTTTATTTTCCCCGCTTTATCCTTTGCCACAAGATCCAGATAAAGCTTGTCATTGTTTCCAAGAAAATCATGAATCGTTATATCCACCACGGCGGAACAGATTCCTGAATTTACATAGCCGGTCTTGGCATGCTGCAAAGTAATTGGAGTCGCTAAAACTACTGAACTAATAAAAGATAATAGTGAACAGATTAATTTTTTTTTCATAATTGAAAAGTTACCTTGTATTAAAGCCATAAAGGAATCTAAGTTATATCAATCAATTTTGGATATAATTTTCTATTATTATCCAGCTTTTCTTCTTACCATCATAAATAGGCTGTAACTTTGCAACAGTTACGTAATGCCAAAAGCCATGACGTTCATTATGAATTGGTAGAACAATTACAAAGTCACCCTTTTTAAATTCAGCTTTTAAATTACCACATGGCGCACTTACTTCTTGGAATCCATCTTGAGTAATAATATTCACTTTTACATCCACTGCAGAACGCCCTAAATCTCCCATAACGGATTCTTGAAGTGTTCTTTGTATTGAAGCATTCTCAAGAACAAATCCGTGGATAGGTTGATTATGCTTGATTTGAGAGCTATATTTTCTACGAATAAATGCCGTTAAATCTTTTGGCGTATCAAAAATCAAAACTTGTTTGCTTTTGGCTTTGTGGAAAATAAATATAGTAACTATTAAAACTAAAAGCACTGCAGCTAATAAGATGTATAACATTTAAATCTCTTTTTTAATATCTATCTATAGTGACTCATATATCAACTATAGCTGAAAATAAAATATACAGAGACACCTTTTATTTTAATCAAATTACTGCACTACCCTCTCAAAGTCAGGTGCTCTAATATCATTTATGTCATCACCCCAGAAGCGCTCGCGGTCTTGTTGTCGTTCTGCTTTACGCAAAGCCTTCTCACGATAGCCCGGTGCAATTGTGTCTTGCATTTCATCAAATACCATACGGTTAATGGCTGCTTTTGTATACCATAAATTTTGTGCTGGTATTTTGCCTTTCACGAATTTGAAAGCTTCATTTCCGAAATTGGTGTCCTTGCCTTCATTGTATTGTGTTATGTTGCCAACAGTCAGGCTTAATAGTGACTCAAAATCACTTCCTAGTGGACCAGCTACAAATGAGTGTGCATCTCGTCCCGAAGTATCAGTACCAGCAACTAAAATATCGCCTAAGAATGATAACCCGCCACCCTGTACGGCAGACCTAATAAAGAAGTTACTTGCTTTTTTAGGGTTGTCACTATCCCACATGGTTTGGGGGTCATTACCGTTAAGCAACTCTTTTAATTGAACTACCAACCCGCCAAGTAATGTAGTCATCACAAATAATGGGATTGCATATGCTGCCTTACCTTTTAAGCCTTCTTGGGCCATTGTGCGGCTCCCATGACGCATTAAAAAGGCCACAGAGAAAGATTTAAACTGTACAATCCCTCTAAAGATCTCACCTGTAATCGTTCCTCTAGCACCTACATTTATTAGAGTCTTTTCACGAAGCCCTGCTTCAATTACTGCCATGCCCTGCTCATCTAGTAAATGTGCTTGAAGTTGTGAGGCAACTTGATCTTTCACCTGTTTTGGATCACCAAATGAAGTTAGTTTTTCATCTGGAATTTCATAGATAGAACGCGCTGACATGAGTTGATTGCCTTTGCGGTCCACGACTGGTTCAGCCAATTGGAAAACCTGCCATGCTCGCTCATCTAAGCCCGTATTTGAAAGTAATTCACGGTCTTGTACATCTAGGTCATTCCAAGCTTTAGAACGGCTTAAGCGGCCGTATTTCTCCATAAGGAGTTTAGTGAACCCAACTTTTGATGCTGCTGTAAGTGCATTTAGAAAAGATGCTCGCATAACCTGAGTCGCTATCCCACTAGAGATACGAGCCAGTTTTGCAGTCATGCCATGCGTGGAAGTCAATCCATCATCTGACCATCGAGCAATCGATCCCAACATTTCCTCAGTCGCTAATCCTAAACTATGCGCTAGTTCCCGATCTGCTTTATTGGCTGGGTTAAGTTGTCTAATCAACTCTCCAAAAGCCTTACGATATGAAAGACCATGCACATGAGCTGTTTTAGCAATGGTTGCCTGATCAGTAGTCGATGCGATGGTAGTTCCTCCAAGCATAGAGAAAATATTCATTGAGCGATATGAAGTACCTAAATTTGCAAGAACTTGCGACTGTGGCGAGTTACCACCACTGAACTCATCAAACATAGTTTCAATCCGCTTGCGACTACTTTTGGTTTTATTCTCATCAATTCCCTTTTCCCAATCTTTTTTTGCAGCAGCATCCATCAAAATTTTTAAAGCGGTTTTCGGGTTACTGCCAAGGTTTTCGACCAATGCAATATCTTTTGATAAGCCTTTGATATGAGCATTTACCAAGTCTACAAACTGCATGCTGCCATATTTATTCTGATATCTTAACCATGCATCAGCATCCTTAAAATGTAAGATTCGACTTTCAGAATGTCGGTTAGTTACTTTTGAAGTTCCAGCACCTGTTGCTTGTTTGCCAACCTCAATCTTGTTTGCACCATCACTAGATAACGTATCATATGCATATTCAAGCAATGAACGTATTTCTTGCTGTGAGTAGTAATCGCCGTTCTCATGCACAAACATTCTAGTATCTTGATCTGGAAGCACATCACTTACCCATTGCTCCTTCCCAGCCTTAGCAATTTTTTCTAGACCATGAGTCTGAGGCACAACCCAATTTTCTAGTCTTCCAATGTCACCACCGTTGCGGTTGAATCGCTCGCGCATGTCTTCAAAAACTTCACCCATCTTGTCACTGATCTTTTTTGCTAATGCATCACCAGTGTTTTCACCAAAACGCTCTCGGATGATATTTCTTACTAGCTTCGGATCTGTGTAAACCCCCAAGCCTCCTTTAATATTGGTATAGAATTCTGTTAAACGTCCTTCATAGATTGATGATATTGCACGAGCCAGAGAATCAACTGATGTGATACCTGACATATCACCATGCGCGGCAACCATACGATCAATTACTTCCATTGATGAGAGCTTAGGGTGATCAAGCTTAGTGAAATTTTGACTGTGTAAGAATGTTATTCGCAGCAATTTTATGTTTGCGTTTTAGTTGTTCTTGAATGTCAATTGCAACTTGCTTAGATGCTTCTGTGAGTTTTTCAGAGTCAGAAAGATTGCGCCATTTATCAATATCTTTGCGTGCCATGTTGCGCATGGCTTCATTGATGCGTGATTCAATTTTTATTGCTTCTTGAGCTGATAGTGATTGCTTGCCAAGCGCTTTAGCTACTGCCTGTTTGCATTGTTCTTTCATTTTCATATTCCTATTTTCTAAAACTTGGAACAACACCAACGTTATCCACCCAATATTATTAATTTAGAACGATATTCATATTCAAAAAATGGGTAAATTTTGAAACAAAAAAGGAGGTTTAAAGCCTCCTATTTACTCATTTATATAAAATCAAAAATTCATAGTGTTCAATGAATTCTCCTATTAACGGGATCTCCCTTACTTATACGTTCTAGAATTTGTTTGACAGAGTCCACTTTCTTTAAAATTAAATTTATTTCAAAACCAAACGAATGCTTGTTCAATAGACGCTTATATTTATTCTCAGGATCGAGATAATACCCCGTAATAATTAAAACATTCGATATATTGTTGATCCAAGCTAATGCTGTCCTTAAAGAGGAGTAATATATATCTTTTGGCTTCACCATAATTAATAGCAACTGATTTAATTCTTCAAGGTCATTTACTATAACTAATAACTGATGAATAAATTGCTTCTGAAAAAGCTGATTGGAATCTAGATAACGAATATCTTCCTGAAATTTTTTCAATTTTTCTGGAATACTTTTACATAGATCAATAGCTCGGTTAATACTGGTCCCTGTAATCGGTTCAAAAAACTTCTTTTTAGATCCCATATGTAATCCTCCTAAGCTATAAGGTAACGATTAATTCGAGGTATTTCTTTTTCTGTTTTATTAGTCAAATGCATCCAAAGTTCAACAAAGGCAGCGCCGTTGTCATATTTCATGACACTTCCACAGATCCATTCTCTGACTGAGGAAGCCCCTGATATTGGCAATACATATGCAATCTTTTCAAGTGTCCAACCCAGATTTTTCAAATCTATAATCATTCTGTTGAAGTCTGGAGCTAAATAGTTTGGCAATCTCTTATTAAAAAAAAGATTTTTAGGTGTTGAGAAGCAGCATAACTCAGCAAATATATTCATAGTTCAGCCCTATCAATTTATCTAATTAGGACTTGGATGAGGCTCATAAAAAATGGGTATATTTTCAATAAAACGCGCGCGTGCGCGAGGGAGACCGTAAAACACTATATTTTTAGTCTTTTACTCCACCTGGTAATCAATGCTTGCTTCAATCATCTTTACCAGTACGGCGTATCCAGACAGGTCAAATGATACTTTTTAAAAGCATTCCTAAAACGCTCTAATTTTTCGTATTAGTACCTTAAATCTTTTCATGTACCTTTGGTCATTTTTCTTATTAGAATTGCTCAGTGAGGAACTGGCTGCAAAATGGGGCTATAGATTTGGTCATTTTTAGAAATTCTTTAAAAAAATTATAAATCCATATCAAAATCTCAACTTAAAAATCAGTCTTATGGATCCTCAAAAAGTTAAATTTTGATTCTTAAAAGACTGATAGATTCCTTGATAGGTTCTTTGATAGGTTCTGCATCCCAAAATTGGGTTGATTCTACATCCCATTATTGGGAGCATTCAAAATACCAATAATGGGAATATTACCGTTTTTGGAATAATCCCATTATTGGGTTAGTTATGGGTTAGAAATTGGATTACTTAATAAAGTTAAAGATGCTCCTACTATCTGAAAACATATTAGAAAAGAACAAAACAGATTTGAAGAAATTTATTATATGAATCCTGAGCTTGACTATTAATATAGAAAGCTATTTTTTATAAATATACACGGTCAAAAGAAAAATTAAGAAGGAATATTAAAATAAGATTTTTTAGTAGTCATTAGTTAAATGATGTCTATAATAAAAAATTATATTTATATAATTCAGAGGGGACAACTATGGCCAATTTAACAGATATGGAAGAACTTCTACATAGAATCAAAAATGAGCAAATTAAAGACTACATGAGAGAAGCTCTGACATGCTATATGACAAAAGCATATCGAGGATGTATCGTTTTAAGTTTTATTGCTCTCTTTGATGACATCACATCCAAGTTAGAAAAATTAGCGGCTATCAATAAAGTTGCACGCAATATTTATGATGAAGTTAAAAGAAGAAAAGATGAGCAAGCTGTATATGAAAATTATCTAATTGATCAACTGACTGCAAAAAATCTTTTGCCTGAAATTGATTCAGTATTTGCAGGTATTTTAAGAGAGTTAAGAAATAAGTCAGCCCACCCATCTGGTCACCGACCAAGTGCAGAAGAAGCTAGGTATGTCTTTTTTGAAGTCATTGATAGATTTCTATCAAAACCAATTTTTTCCACAAGTCACTTAGTTGATGAAATTTTGGATAGATTAAAAAATAGTAACTTCTTCGTAGATATTAAAATAGATAAAATTGGAGAGGTTGTTCAAGAAGAAGTGTCCTCATTGCACATGGAAGCATTTCCTCAATTAATCAATAAGCTGATTAATATATTAGATAAACAAGATGATGAGATTATTCTTAAAAATGCCCAATGTTTTATAAATGGATTAGCCGCACTCAATCAAAATGAAGTTAATAATAATCTTAAAAATATCATCGTAAAAGCTAAAAGCGATAATCACTCATATAATGATTTAATATTGGAAACTATATACATACAACCAATTATTTTTTTAAATTCAGATAACATTACTCAAGCTAGAATCAAGAAAGTAATTGCAGAAAAAATTAAATCTTCAAATTTATCTTTATCTCAACAACAGCTCAGAAATCCAGCAAATGTTTTAGTAAGTATTTCTACCATATATTCGGATAAAGACTTTAAAGATAATTTCTCTGAGACCTTAGAAGAATTATTTAGAAGAGCTCCAAATTTTAAATTACTCTCAAATCTGTTTAAAGATAAACCGTTAGTTTTTGGAAAATATTTAGAGTTGATCAAATCAGGATTAGGCTCAAATTCTTTTGACATAGCAAATGGATTCTGTGAGAAAGTCAAGGGGATTGAAGAGGTATATCTTAAATACATCGATGATAAACAATCATTTGAAATTATTACTGCTATTTCTAATTCAGCAACTGTAGGTGCTTTTAAGGCTGAAAGTATTATGGGAACTGAGTTTAATTCCATTTCAGCTACTAAAAACAAAGCTATGAAATATATAGAAACTCATCTAGATGATGCTCAAGAATATTTTAAGTCACAAGTTGGAAAAGATTTGCCTGATTTTCTTAAACCTGAACAAGCTCTCAATTGAGAGCTCTTTTCAGAAGGATTACTTTTCTAAGGAATAAAATTAATATAAGTACATTTTAAAATAAGGATACAAGTGAGGATACAAAGCCATATTTAATAATAACCAATACTTAATTTTAAAGGCTTATACAAGATTGTTCTAGTCCCGCAGGGCGCACGCATTTAATTAATCCTTCACTTCAGCCAGCAACGTTTCAGCTGCAAGTTTTCCTAAATTATTAGAAGCAAGCGGACTATCGCCTGTTAATAATTTACGATCTCTATGACATTGTCCTGTAATGCCAGTGTTCAAAATCTTCACACCGAGTTTTTCAAGGTTCTCACCGACTAGCCATGGTAAAGCTCCTGGCATATAACCGATATCAATATTTGCCCCCTTATCTAATGAATCAGGGAATACACAAATTTGATAATCTTTAAAAATATAATTCTCAGGTTGTTCATCTACTGCCGCAGCAAGCAGCGAAGCTGGACCATGACATAAAGTAATGATAAATTTGTCTTGTTCAACTGCCCATTTCAGAACTTTTTTGACATCCAAGCTATGTGGAATCTTAGCTAAAACACCATGCCCACCCGGAATAAATATAGCCGCATATGGGGAGTTTTCCCCCACTGCATTTTCTAAAATATCGCCAAGTTTTAGCGGATTTTTTAATTTATCTGCATATTTCTGGAAAGTATCTAATACTACCTGCTCTTGCTTTGGCATTGCCCACATTTCAAGTTTGGCTGGATTACCGGAAAGTGTCGCAACGTCAATTTCAAAACCAGCATTATCTAAATGAAACATCGGCAAAAGCATTTCTACTGGATGGTTTCCGGTAGAAAAGAACTTACCGTTTTGCATCTGGATATAACGCTCATCAGTTGCAATCATTAAGACCTTTTTATTACCTGTATACGGCGTTGGGTAGGTCGTACCGTCGTAATCTGTTTTAGGAGAAGTATATTGGCTCAGTGAGTATGGTGATGGGAAGAATGCATTATCTTCTGCCAAATCTGGAGTCGGATTTTTATCATTTGATGCTGGGGTATTCATTGTTACCATCCTTTAGAATTGAAGAACGAAATAACAGCTTTAAGCCAGTTATTATTTCTTAGTACATGTATATTTAGATCAAGAAACTGGTGCAACACGCCAATAGAATTTGGCAATTTTTATATAGAAATAGGCACAATTAATAATTATAAATTTCAGTTTAGGCAAACATGACGTTCACCTAAACTATCACAGATTAAATTAAGTATTAATCTCTAAAACGATCTTTCCAATATGGTCACCTTGTTCCATACATGCATGGGCACTTTGTACATCTGAAAAATCATAAGTTTTATAGATTTGCGGTAAGCACTTGCCTTGCGCTAATAACGGCCACACATGTTCATGTAATGACTGAGCAATCTGGGCTTTTTCTTGGCTATTACGTGCTCGCATAGTTGAGCCAGTAATAGTTGCACGTTTTAAAATCAGTTTCTGCAAATCAAATTCTTTTGCAATTCGACCGCCCATAAAACCAATAATGACCAGTCGACCATCACGTTTTAATAGATTTAAGTTTTTCGAGAAATATGAACCACCCACAATATCCAAAATCACATCAACACCTTGGTCTTGGGTGTGTTTCAAAATTTCTTGCTCAAAATCTTGGGTTTTATAGTTAATTGCAGTCGTTAAGTTAGAGAGTGCTTCAACTTTATCTTCACTTCCAACTGTAGCAAAAGTTTTAATCCCTAAAGCATTGCAAATCGCTAAAGCTGTGGTCCCAATACCACTTGCACCACCATGAATCAGTGCTGTTTCATTTTCTTTTAAACGGCCGATATCAAACAGGTTTGCCCAAACTGTAAAGAATGTTTCCGGAATCGCAGCAGCTTGTGTAAATGTTAGATTTTCAGGTATTGGCAATACTTGCGTTGCAGTTACCGCACAGTATTCTGCATAACCACCACCGTTGGTTAAAGCACAAACCTTGTCTCCAACTTTGAACTGTTGCACCTGTTCACCTACAGCAACCACGACCCCAGCGACTTCAAGACCCGGAATTTGCGTAACACCTTTAGGCATTGGGTATAAACCCATACGCTGCAATACGTCTGGACGGTTAATTCCAGCAGCTTTTACCTCAATTAACACTTCATCTGCTTGAGGAACTGGAACATCTGAATCTTGAAGTTTTAAGACCTCAGGTCCGCCAGGAACCGTAATTTCAACAATTTTCATGGTTGTTGGAAGACTCATTGATATGCTCCATGTTTGGTTTATATTTTAAATGTATTGATTTACTTTAATTCATTGAAGATTTAGGTGGAACTCCAAACAGCCGTTTAAACTCTCGACTAAACTGTGAAGCACTTACATACCCAACCTGATAGGCGGCTTCAGCAACACCCATTTGATTATTTAAGATTAAATCACGTGCCTTATGTAATCGAGTAATCTTAATGTACTGTAATGGAGAATAGTTCGTGACTTTCTTAAACGCTTGATGAAAAAGAGAGACACTCATTCCTGCTTGTTTAGCAAGTTCCTGAACCGTTAAATTATGATAGTAATCTCTTTGAATAATTTCACAAATTGTATAAATCACACTATTTCGACTTATCATAGCCGAAAGATTTTCGATTAAATCGCGACTACCTGCCTGCAAAACCCGATAAATGAGTTCTCGTTTTATCTGTTCTCCCAATATCGCAGTATCTTGTTTAGAACGAAGTAAATTCAACAAGCGTAAAGCAACCTCAGATATTACCGTGTTCATGTCTATAATATTTAAACCACAACTGAGCTTTATATCTCTTTTTTCAAGCTCATCTATAGATGGCTGCTGGTCTTTATCCATTTTAGTGGCTAAATCAGCCATCATTTGCGTTTCAAACTTAATCGCAATTGCCAGCATCGGTTCATTTTCAACCAACGTATCGCAGTCAAAAGGTATAGCGATCGAGATGAGTAAACACTGGCCTTGTTGAAACTGAAAAGTATCTTTCCCGATATAACCACGCTTTACGCCTTGTATAACTAAAACAATTGAAGGCTCTTGTAATACAGCAACAGGTTGTGTGGAATGATCTACCCTCATAAGGGTGATGTTTGAAATATAGGTAGGATACAGCCCTTCTTGAGGAGCCAAATATAAAAAAGCCTCTACCAATCTTTTCATCAAATCATTCTGTTGCATTGCTTTATTTTTTACGGGCTATTTAAGATTTACTATATCAATCAAACTAAAAGGGAAAAGTATTTCTTGGTAGTACTTTGTATAAATAAGCAAGTTAAAGCTATTTTTAGGCATAAAAAAACCTAGAAGATTCTAGGTTTTTTTATTCAATCTGATGATTAAGCAGATAAGTTAAAGAACATTGCTGCAATCAAAATAATGACACCGAGCACAATACGGTACCAAGCAAATACGCGTAGCGTATGGCGTTCAACAAAAAGTACCAGTGCCTTTACTACAAATAAAGCTGCAATAAATGCTGCAACAAAACCAACACCAATATTAATCATATTGTCTGAGGTCAACACATCAGCATTTTTAATTAAGTCAAATGTCGCTGCACCTAACATGGTCGGCATTGCAAGGAAGAATGAAAATTCTGTTGCGGCTTTACGTGATAAACCTGCAAACATCCCGCCTACAATTGTCGCACCTGAACGAGATGTTCCCGGAATCATCGCAACACATTGAGCAAGACCAACTAACAGTGCCTGCTTAAACGTGATTTTTGTTGCATCTAATGTTTTATGCTCAAACTGTTTAGATTCAACCCAGAAAATAATGAGTGCACCGACAATGAGGGCAATCGCAACCACAATTGGGCTAAACAAAACACTTTTAATAAAATCGACAGCTAAAACGCCAATAATCACTGCTGGGAAAAAAGCAATTAATACACTAAAAGCAAAATGACGCGACTCTACATCGCCACTAAAGAAGCCTTTAATCAAGTTAATAATTTTTTGTCGATATAACCAGCACACTGCCAAAATAGCACCTAACTGGATCACTACTTCAAATACACGACCACCATCTGAATGGAAATCGATAATATGACCAAATAAAATCAAATGGCCAGTACTGGAAATTGGTAAAAATTCAGTTAAACCTTCAACAAATCCTAGAAATAGTGCTTTTATAACTTCAAAATTTTCCATCACTTGCTCAAAAAGTTAATCACTAGAAAGCTCTAAAAAGTTGTTTTATATCATGGATAAACCAATACTTTGGATTATTTCATGTTCAATATCAGATCATTTCTAGCATTTTGGTTATTGCCTTTAATTAAAGGCCGATTATTTAAAGTGCAATAATGTATCACATCATTATGACAAACTTAGGTTAACTATCGTAAAAAGATAAAATCTAATCAAAAACAAATCATCTTCTAGTTATACATAAAAGTTCTTACACTCAAGCAAGCCAAGAAACCATCTTAAAACATCAAACAAACATGATATTATTTCAAGCATATGTCATTTATATTTAAAATTTAAACAAAATGAAAAATACTAAAATCAACGCACGTCATCTGATTATCGATCTCTTTCTTTCCTCTGCTTACCCTCAACTTACGATTAAACAAATTTTGGTGGCCGCCAAACTGTTTAACTTAAGTGAAAACGGTATTCGAGTTGCGACCACCCGTTTATTAAATGAAGGTATGATCGAAAGTGTAGAACGCGGAATCTATCAACTTTCACCTTCTACGAAAGATTGGGCAAAAGTAATTCTCAATCGTAAAAATGGTATTAAACAAACTAAAGAATGGCAGCAACATTATCTTGCTGTTTTTACAGGCACTCTGGGCCGTATAGACCGAACTGCTCTTAAAAAACGTGAACGTGTACTGCGTCAATTTGGTTTTAAAGAATTAGAAACGGGTATTTACATCCGCCCAGACAATTTAGCTTATAGTTTTGAAAAAACCTGTGAGGAGCTTGTTTTAGCTGGGCTAGAGAAAGAAGCAAAAATTTGTATTATTCACCATTTCGAACCCTCAACGCTTAAGCAAATTTTTTCTTTATGGGATACCAAACAACTCGAAAAAAATTATGAAATGTACAGTCGAGATATCACACACTGGCTTGAAAACTATACTCACCTCTCCTTAAATGATGCAGCAGTTAAAGCCCTTCTTTTAGGTCGGGAAACGATTGCTTTACTCATGAATGACCCCCTATTACCAGCTCCATTTGTAAATGAGTCTGCGCGTAATCAATTTGCTCAAGATGTACAGCAGTTAGACGCGATCGGCCAAAAACTTTGGAAAAAAATATATGAACAAGAACTAAATCTATAATCATCTGATTTATTTTTTTACAAACAAATATTTCACTTTTTAATTTTTTATGACTATATTTGTAATATAAAAATATAGATACCGAACTCTAATTTGGGAGAATAACAATGAATACGCAGGTAAGTGTTACGGACCTATTTAGCAGAGAAGAAATACAAGAGCTTACAGAACCTTCAGATGCATATGGTGCTTGGGCGGTTGCCAGCACATGGGCTGTTATTGGCGGAACATTCGCCAGCTTAATAATGATGTGGGACTACTTACCGAGTTGGGGTAAATTATTAGCATGTATGCTTGCCTTAGCAATCTTGGCGGGTCGTCAGTTATGCCTCGCAATTTTAATGCACGACGCGTCTCACAAAAGTTTATTCAAAAATAAAAAAATAAATGATTTCGTAGGTGAATGGCTATGCGCCCGCCCCATCTGGAATGATCTTCAAAAATATCGTGTACACCATGTTCGTCACCATGCAAAAACCTCTACTCCAGATGACCCAGATCTTTCTTTAGTTGCTGGTTTTCCTGTCAGTAAAAAGTCTCTGACTCGTAAATTCTTACGCGACTTAACAGGTATGACTGGCTTAAAGTTTAGCTTAGGTCGAGTTTTAATGGATCTGGATGTCATGAAATGGACTGTTGCCAATGATCAAATTTGGTTAGACCGTAGTCATAAAAATTTTGTTGACTATGCAAAGAGTATTGCAAAAAACAGTACAGGTGCTATTGCAACGAATTTAGCACTTTATGGCGTTTTAAAAGCATTTGGTCAACAACGTTTTTATTGGTTATGGCCTCTGGCTTACTTAACCCCATTCCCACTTTTTTTACGTATTCGCTCTATGGCAGAACACGCTGGTATGCAAACCAGCAATACTGCTTTAACCAATACTCGAACAACACGAGCTGGATGGATTGCGAGAAGTTTTGTTGCACCAATCCACGTCAATTACCATATGGAACATCATTTAATGGCGTCTGTTCCATATTTTAAATTACCGCGTATGCACAAAATATTAAGAGAACGTGGGCATGTTCCCGCTCCACCGAGCTATTTTGAAGTGATTCATACACTTTCTTCAAAACAAGAGTTAACAAATTAAGATAGGGTTAGAAGACCACTTTCAAATTTGTGGTCTTCTGTATGATTCGCTTAAGTTCAAATTTTTTAGTTTTAACTGAGTTCGATAATACTTAGGTGTCACTCCCATCCAGCGTTTAAAAGCGCGAGTGAAATGAGATGTATCTGCATAACCTAAACTTAAAGCCACAGTTTCAATTGATGTAGAACTATTTTCTAAAAGATGATGTGCATATTGCTTTCGAGTTAAATCAACTAATGCTGAGAAACTTGTATTATCGGTTGCCAAGTACCGCTGTAAGCTACGTTCTGACATATTCATCATTTGAGCGACTTGCTTAACTTTTAATATTTCTCGCTGATTAGTGATCAATAATTTTTTTATGACTTGGCTAACTTCTGCTTTCCATCCGCTGCGTAACTTCAATTTATCGAGATCTTTTTTACACTGTGCTTTCAGTAAAGGCGCAAGCATCGGGTCGGCCGTTAGGATGGGCTGCGATAAATATTCTTTTGGAAAAATCCAGACATTCTGTTTTTCATTAAATAAACAATCTACACCCAATTCATCTTTTAATTTTGAAAAACCGACGGGTTCAGACATATTTAACTTAACTGTACCTAAAGAAGATAATCCTGTGAGATGCTTCGCGATTTGAACGAAACCTAATAACAAAAAAATAGTCGCATTTGGACTCAACTGAAAAGCTTTCAAAGGCTGGTGTATAGACCAGTAAATATAATCTTGTTCTTGCTTTAACTCAGGTTTAAAGGCATCACAACGGGCCCCTATAAATTGCTCAAGTATTTTTAAGGCCTCTCCCAAATTTGTACTGACCATGGCCGTCATACCCACTGAGCCATAACAAGACGCTTTCATTTCCAAAGCCAAATAACCCGCCAATGCTGGCTCATAAGTGAGTTGAATCGCTTGCTCAAGTAAGTTATTTAAGGAATTAAATTCAACATACCAATACGGTTTGTTTAATTGTTCTAATGTTATGCCACTTCCATCTAAAAGCTGCTCAGCAGAGATATTCAAGCGCTTAACCATATCGACTAATAAATTAATATAAGTTCCGGGTAATTCTGGGTTCAGGTTTGGTCCACTAGAAATCATAAATATGGCGTCAAATGGTAAAAACTGTCAGTTCATGAACTATGCCATGCTTTTAAATTAATGCATAGTTGTTCAAAACGAAACCCGCTAAATTGCACTAGACAACACAATTTCTGAAAAGAATACAGGTCACCTTATGAATATTCTGATCGTTCATGCTCATCCAGAGCCACTATCTTTTACAACATCATTAAAAACCACAGCCCAGCAAACTTTTAAAAAGTTGGGTCATCGTGTAGAAGTTTCTGACTTATATGCAATGCAATTCAACCCTGTAGCTTCCAAAGAGGATTTTTTAGAACTCAATCAACCCGACTATTTCAATTACGCATTAGAACAACGTAATGCCGCCAAGCAAAACCTTTTAGCACCTGATATCCAAGCGGAAATTGAAAAGGTAAAACGAGCAGATTTGATCATTTTAAACTTCCCTCTTTACTGGACTTCTGTCCCGGCAATTTTAAAAGGATGGATTGATCGCGTATTCGTTTCAGGACTTTTTTATGGCGGAAAGCGTTTTTATAACCACGGTGGTATGGCGGGGAAAAAAGCAAAGCTCTGTTTAACACTGGGCGGTAGAACGCATATGTTTGGCGAGAGCTCCATTCACGGACCAATTGAACATTATCTCTCACCCATTCAACGCGGCACCTTGGCTTATACTGGTTTTGAGGTCCTTCCACCATTCATTGCCTACCATGTACCTTATATTAGCCAAGAGGCACGAGAAACCATTCTTGAAGACTATATAACGTACCTTACTCACCTCGACCAGCTAGAACCTTTAAAATTTCCCAAACTTGAAGAATTTGATGAGAAGTTATATCCCCTTTAATGGTATGTTTTAGCTCTAAAAGCAGACTAACCAGACATACTTCTCATTTTTTGGTTATTCTTTGGAATATAAAAGATCTTAACTAGTCTTTAAACCCTCCCAAAAATTGATCAATTGGTAAAAAAAATTGCTTAATTTCCACCCATTAATTAAGAATATAAAACTTAATCAATAATATACACATGTAGAGAAACTAGACTTGTCCAGTAAAAATGATAACTAATACTCAATTCATAACCAATCAATTCATATTTTTACAAAAAAATCTTTGGCCATTTTTTTTGGATTTATGACAAAAATGTCATAAATCTAAAGCCTATTAATAATAGATAAAAAATATAAATATCAAATATTTAAAATAATTTAATAATGTAAATTTTTCTCCATATTTCATTCATTATTGACATTTTTTGTATAAAAAATGAGTACTCCCCAGTTCATATAACAGATTTACTCTTAGTGTAATTATGCTATTTTTGTTACATGGAGTTATCAAAGCTTTGAAACTTGTAATTAAAAGCTTTGAAGGCAACACAGTTTAAACGGTTTAACTCTGTTACTTTTAAAAAAATGTCTTGAAGTTCAAGGAAAGATTAAAATGAAATTAAAACATCTGAGCACTGCAATGATTTTAGCAACGCTGCCTGCAACTGGGGTTTTTGCAGCAGCTTTGGATCGCTCTGGACAGTCAATGTCTGCATTCTTTCAACCAGGTAATTATTTTGAAGCAGGTATCTCTGTTTTAGACCCAACTGTAGAGGGTAAAGAAGCAGGATCAAGCGCAACTCGTCGTAATATTGACGATATGGGTAATGATTACTACTTCCCAAGTGCTGCATTAAAACTACAACTTAACGATAAATTCTCTTTTGGTCTACTCTATGACCAACCATTTGGAGCAGATGCAGAATATTCAGGTAACAATGTATTCGTATCTCATCCAGGTACTGATACTGTTTTATCAGCAGCAGCTATCGATGGTCTTGTTACTAAAAAAGCAACTGAAGCTTTGCAAGCACAAGGTGCACCTATCAATGACCAAACTTTAGCTTTAGCAAAAGGCCAAGTTTTAGCAAGTAAACAATTCCAAACTTTAGCTGGTGCTCTTGCTGCAGCAAATAATTATTTAGGTAATGGTGGAACTAAAGTTAAAGTTGATACTCAAAACTTATCTTTTGTATTTGGTTATCAACCAACGAAAAACTTTAATTTCTACGCAGGTCCTGTATTACAAACAGTTAAAGGTAATGTAAGTTTACGAGGTCAAGCGTATAGCCTTTATAATGGTTATGATGCAAATATCAAAGAAACTACAGGTGCTGGTTGGTTAGCAGGTGCAGCTTATCAAATTCCTGAAATCGCACTTAGAGCATCTGTAACTTATCGTTCTGAAATTGACCATAAAGTAGATATTAATGAAAATTTATCTTTATTAAACTTCCCTGGTCTTACTTCAGTACTTGGTGGTTTAGATGTTCCAGCATCTAAACTTCAAGCAATTAATACATCTGGTAAAACGACAATTACTACTCCACAGTCTGTTAACCTTGATTTTCAAACAGGGATCATGGCTGATACCGTTGCATTTGCCAATGTTCGTTGGGTGAACTGGAAAGACTTCTCAATTCAACCATATAAATTTGGTAAAGTTTCAGAAGCTGTAGGTGGGCTAGTTGGCCGTCCAAATGGCTTTAACTTAGTTGAATATTCAGACGATCAATGGACAGTGAATGCTGGTGTAGGTCGTAAGCTTAATGAAAAATGGGCAGGTAATGTCTCTGTAGGTTGGGATTCTGGCGCAGGTAACCCGGTGACTACATTAGGCCCAACAGAAGGTTACTGGAACGTAGGTGTAGGCGTTCAATATAGCCCTACTCCACAAACATTTATTGCTGGTGGTGTGAAATACTTCTGGTTGGGTGATGCTAAAGCACAAACTGGTGCACAAGCTGGTAGTGATCAATATGTTGCAGAATTCTCTGATAACAATGCGATCGCCTATGGTTTAAAACTTGGCTATAAATTCTAAGTTTCAAACTCATTCATATAAAAAAGGCGCTTTAAGCGCCTTTTTTATTGTCCATTCTTAAGCAGGAATATTACGCTGCGAAACTGAACGGATTGCTTCTTTTAGGGCATCATATCCATTAATTGCTGGGAACTGTGGGAATTCCGCAATCACGTTGGCAGGTGCATCAAATAAGAAGCCATGATCAGCTTCACCAAGCATGGTTGTGTCATTATATGAATCTCCTGCCGCGATTACACGGAAATTTAAACCGTGAAGCGCTTTAACTGACTCGCGTTTTTGGTCTGGTTGACGAAGTTTATAAGCTGTAATCATCCCATTTTCATCAGTTTCTAATTTGTGACAGAAAATTGTTGGCCAGCCTAATTGCTTCATTAGAGGATGAGCAAACTCATAGAAAGTATCGGACAAAATGACCAGTTGGAAATGATTACTCACCCATTCAACAAACTCTTTGGCACCTGGTAATGGCCCCATCTCGGCAATAACTTCTTGAATATCATTTAGGCCTAGACCATGTTGTTTTAAAATATTCAGACGCTGCGTCATTAAAACATCATAATCGGGAATATCACGAGTTGTTGCTTCTAGTTCTTTAATCCCTGTTTTTTTTGCGAAATTGATCCAGATTTCAGGAACTAAAACTCCTTCAAGATCTAGGCATACGATTTCCATGAATGCTTCCAACGTTGGTTAAAAATTGCTGTATCATACCATTAAGATTTTCAGATTTGCGTTGTTATTGATCAAATCAATTTTATTCATAAGGATCGAAATTAAAGTGCTAAGCAATTTATTCACTATCCTTTAGAATATTTTTCATAACACAATGCGCCCAAGCCTTTTGCCAGGAACACCCATGACCGTTATTCCGACTATTGATATCGTTGATGCTCTCGCGGCTGAATATGCAGCTAAAAGCCCACGTGAGATTTTAGAGCTTGCATTAAGCCAACAAGGTGAAATCGCAATTTCTTTCTCTGGAGCAGAAGATGTAGTCTTAATTGATATGGCTTCACGTTTAGGTAAACCCTTCCGTGTTTTTAGTCTTGATACTGGGCGGCTGCATCCTGAAACTTATCAATTTATTGAAACTGTTCGTAAGCACTACAATATTAATATCGAGATTTGCTTCCCGGAATCTGAAGCTGTGCAAAGCATGGTAAATGAAAAAGGCTTATTTAGCTTCTTTAAAGATGGACACCAAGAGTGCTGTGGTATTCGAAAAGTTCAACCTTTACGTAAGAAACTTGCGACTTTAGATGGTTGGATTACAGGCCAGCGTAAAGATCAAAGTCCGGGTACACGTACTGAAATTCCAGTGGTACAAGCAGATGCTGGTTTCTCTGGTCCGGGTAAGCAACTCATTAAATATAACCCGCTTGCGAACTGGTCTAGTGCCGATGTGTGGAGTTACATCCGCATGATGGAAATTCCATACAACCCTCTACACGAGCGTGGTTTTGTTTCTATTGGCTGTGAGCCATGTACACGTCCAGTACTTCCAAACCAGCATGAACGTGAAGGCCGTTGGTGGTGGGAAGAAGCAACACAAAAAGAATGTGGCTTACATGCAGGCAACTTAAAAAAATAGTCTGGTATAAAAAAACCACTGATGAATCAGTGGTTTTTTTTACAGTTATATCTCGTACACAAAGTCATATTTAATCTGTAATAAACGCTATATACTAAATTTTACGGTTCTATAATTCTAATAAGAGCTCAGTTAAGGGCTTCTTAGAAAAAAGCATGAGGCACAACGAGTTATGCGTCCATTACACCCTATTGATTTTATTTTTCTATCGTTAGAAAAAAGACAACAACCGATGCATGTTGGCGGATTGTTTTTATTTGAAATTCCTGAAAATGCCCCTGAAACTTTCGTTCGTGATTTAGTAGAAGAAATTCGCCAATCGAAAAGTATTCCTGTCCCACCCTTTAATAACCGTTTAAATGGCTTATTTTGGGATGAAGATGAAGAATTCGATATCGATCATCATTTTCGTCATATTGCCTTGCCTCATCCTGGCCGAATTCGTGAATTACTCGTATATATTTCTCAGCAGCACAGTTCTTTAATTGACCGTGCAAAACCTCTGTGGACCTGCGACATTATTGAAGGGATCGAAGGTAATCGTTTCGCGATGTACTTTAAGATTCATCATGCCATGGTAGATGGCGTTGCGGGTATGCGCTTAATTGAAAAGTCTCTATCAAAAACACCACAAGAAAAACATGTGGTTCCACTTTGGTGTGTAGAAAGTAAAAGAACAAAACGCTTAAAAGTACCAAAACCAAGTACTAGTAAAATCAAAAATATTTTAGGAGGCATCAAGTCACAGCTTGAAGTTACTCCGAAGGTCATGCATGAGTTATCACAAACCATCTTTAAAGAAATGGGGAAAAATCCTGACTATGTATCGACTTTTCAGGCGCCAGTTTCAATTTTGAATCAACGCGTAAGCGCTTCACGTCGCTTTGCAGCTCAATCTTTTGAATTAAGTCGCCTTAGAAAGATTTCTAAAGCGCTTGGTGTGACCATTAATGACGTCGTACTTGCTGTATGTTCTGGGGCATTACGTGAATACCTGATTAGTCATAATAGCTTGCCTAAAAAGCCTCTTATTGCGATGGTGCCCGCTTCACTGCGTACAGATGACTCTGACGTAAGTAATCGCATTACGATGATTCTAGCGAATTTGGGGACCCATAAAGACCAGCCTCTAGAACGACTCGAAATTATTCGTCGTAGTATGCAAAATTCAAAGCAACGCTTTAGCCGAATGACTGCAAATGAGATTTTAAACTATAGCGCTGTAGTTTATGGCCCAGCAGGTCTAAACATCATGTCTGGAATGCTTCCTAAGCGTCAGGCATTCAATTTAGTGATTTCTAATGTACCTGGCCCACGTGAGCCACTTTATTGGAATGGTGCGAAATTAGATGCGCTCTACCCTGCTTCTATAGTCATGGATGGGCAAGCGCTTAATATTACGATGACAAGCTATCTGGATAAGCTTGAAGTAGGTTTAACAGCATGTCGAAATGCTTTACCTAAGATGCAAAACCTTTTAACCCATCTTGAAGATGAGATTCAACGGTTTGAAGAAATTATTGAGGAAAAACAGCTGAAACATCATTCAGCAAGTTAAGAAAAATTAAGGGGCTTTGAAATGGCCCCTTATTTTTTAATTGCGCGGCACTGGTTAAGCAACTGATGACATACTGAACGGATCATCGCAGTTGTAATCGGTACTTCTTTACCTTGGTCATTCAACATATAGCAGCTATTTACTGGCGTGCTTTCTAAAACATGTTTAAGACCGTTGCTAATTAGGTTTTCACTTACATTCATGGGTTATACCTCTTATTGTTTGCTAAGACGTTTTAAACAGGGAGAACGTCTACGGCTACTGTATGCAAGTAGTATTTAAAATTCATGAATGAAAGTAAAATTTCAGTTGTAACAAGGATTAAGCGATATCTTGTTACAACTTTAACTTAAAATGATATCGTATTGCTCTTGCGTATATAAATTTTCGACCTGAAATTTAATAACTCTGTTGATAAAGTGCTCTAAATCAGCCACTGCAGGGGCTTCTGCCGTTAATAATCGGTCAATTACAGAAGGATGAGCAACGACAGTAAAGCCACTCGTCGACTCAAATGCACGCGTATATCGTAATATCTCTCGAAATATTTCGTAACACACTGTCTCTGCCGTTTTGACAAAACCACGCCCCTGACACGTTGGACAAGACTCACATAACAAGTGTTCTAATGATTCACGTGTTCTTTTACGTGTCATTTCGACTAAGCCAAGTTCAGACACTTGTGTGATTTTTGTTTTGGCATGATCACGTTCAAGCATTTTTTCAAATTGACGCATCACCTCTTCACGATGAATGGCTTCTTGCATGTCAATAAAATCAATAATGATAATACCGCCCAGATTTCTTAGTCTGAGCTGACGTGCGATCACCTGAGTCGCTTCCATATTGGTCTTAAAGACTGTGTCTTCGAGACTACGACCACCGACATATGACCCTGTATTGACATCAATGGTAGTCATGGCTTCAGTCTGGTCAATCATTAGATAACCACCAGACTTTAGAGCAACACGCGTTTGTAGTGCTTTTTGAATATCTTCTTCGACGTTATAGAGATCGAATAATGGACGTTCGCCCGGATAATGAATCAAGCGACTTTGCATATTCGGCACAAATTCATCTACAAACTCACGCAGTTTGCCGTGAATTTCTCTCGAATCGACATAAATCTTTGCTGTTTCTTCGCTTGCCAAATCACGAATAATTCGTTGTGGTAGTGGTAGTTCTTCAAAAATTAAAGAAGGAACTGCAACATCCACTTGTTTACGCTGGATATATTCCCATAGCTTGCTGAGGTAACACATATCTTGTGCAATCTCAGCATCATCTACGCCTTCAGCAGCAGTACGGACAATCACACTACCGGGTAGATTATGCTCTGCCTGAATACCTTCGATGATATTACGTAAGCGTTCGCGCTCTTCTTCTGACTCAATACGCTGTGAAACACCAATATGGTTACCATACGGCATAAGAACTAAATAGCGAGAAGGAATAGAAAGATCTGTACTTAGACGTGCACCTTTGGTACCGAGCATGTCTTTCATCACCTGAACGGTCAGAATTTGCCCTGGATGAAGTAATTCAAAAACATTGGGAGTTGGCTGTGAACGAGGCCAAACCATATCATTAATATGCAAAAAGGCTGTTCTAGATAATCCGATATCAACAAAAGCCGCTTGCATGCCCGGAAGCACGCGGACAACTTTACCTTTGTAGATATTGCCGACAAGTCCTCGCTTCACTGTACGTTCAACATACAGCTCATTAACAGTTCCATTTTCGATTAATGCCACCCGACACTCCATAGGTGTGACATTAATAAGTAGTTCTTCTGACATACATAAACTCAAAGCATTATAAAATTTTTATTAAAGAGTCAGAGGGACTGTTAATGTCGCTTTGTCCACTATTCATCGACAATGCAATTCAATCAAGAATTATCAACAACCCCTTATGTCTTCACTCTTTTGAATAACTGTGAAAATTCGTACAAAGGAAGCCCTACCACATTACTATAACTTCCTTGAATTTTGGGAATATATTGCGAAGCAATTCCTTGAATTGCATATGCACCGGCCTTCCCTACAGGTTCACCTGTGGCCCAATAATCTTCCATATCTTGCGCAGTCATTGATGCAAACTCAACTTGAGTTTGCACTACTTGACTCAAGATTTGCTGCTGTGTAGCAATACAAATTCCGGAAAACACATCATGCCAACGGCCAGATAATTGTTTCCAGATTTCAAAGGCATGCTGTTTTGAGTCAGGTTTACCAATAATCTGATCATCAAGCCCAAGACTTGTATCGGCAGCAATAACCACGGCATCTGGAAAAATATTTAATACAGCTTGCGCTTTTTCTCTTGCTAAACGTTCAACATATTGATGAACCAGCTCACCATTATGAATAGATTCATCAATATCAGGGCTATAAATTTCAAAATTTAAGCCCAACTGTTGCAACAATTCTCTACGACGCGGAGAACTGGAAGCTAAAACTAAATGCGCCATTTTGCTAAACAATAATAAACAACAGGCCAAGTTAAGATGCTTGTTATTAATGGTTGCCAATGACGAGCAATCGAAAAATGAATGCCCCCCATCGTTTGGGTTACCCACATAAATGCCAAGTGAGCAATAATCACTAAAATGGCAATCGTCCATAAATTAACGAAAGTTAAAATCCGACGTTCACGTATTAAAAAGCGGGTAACAAAGGTAACAATAACAAAACTTAAGGCATTTAAGCCCAAAGGTGCATCAAGCAAAAGATCTGTAAAAATTCCCATGCCAAATGCAAACCACACCCCACACCATGTTGGTTGGCAAACGACCCAAAACAACATGATCATAAGCATGAACAATGGACGCCAGCCAGAAATATCGTAGGAAAGTGGGTAAACCATGAGCACAGAACCCACGATAACGGAGAGAATAATTCCCCATAGTGGATCTTTACGCTTCTCACGTTTCAGTTTAGCGATCGGCATAAGGTTGCTCCTTCGCTAATGAGTCAGAGAAAAGCACAACCACGTGATGTCCTGTTGCAAGCTGAGCAGCTGGAGTAATATCAATTTCAGCAAACTCACCTGAATTATGACGACGGATTTTAGCCACCGTACCCACTGCATAACCTGCCGGGAAATGCTCACCTAAGCCAGAACTCAATACTTTATCGCCGACTTGAATATTTGCACTAGTCGGAACATATTCCATTTTCAAACGACCTAAATCACCAGTTCCCGAAACAATCGCACGCATACCTGTACGCTCTAAACGAACAGAGAGTGAATGCTCTTTGTCTGAAAGTAGCATCACACGTGAACTATGAGGATATACATTGATGATTTGCCCCATAATCCCTTTATCATCTAGAACCGTTTGACCCACCTTAAGGTGATCCATTGAACCGCGGTTAATAATGATAATGTGACGTAGCGGATCGGCATCTGTTCCAATCACTTCGGCAATTTCCATACGGCCATCAATAATTAATGGCGTATCAAGTAAACCGCGTAATCGGGTATTTTCAGCAGATAATTCAGATAGTTTCTGCAAACGAACCTGAGCCTGTAACAACTCAGCCTGCATTGCAGTGTTTTCACGGCGCAGTTGTGTTTCAGATTTAGTTTGTTGATTCAGCCATTCTCTCGACAGTACCGGATAGCTTGCAAGCGCATAAATTGGATTATATGCAGCGTACAAGACATCCCTTGCTGGCTGAATTACATAAGGCATGCGCCAATCAAAGAACAGCACAACCAAGCATGTAATGACCGCAATAATGAACGAGCGGAAAGATGGCGGCTGTCTTGAAAAAATATTCGGTTGCACCGCCTAATCCTTAAACTTAACCGACGAAAAGCATGTCATGGTTCGGGTTGTCGAAGAATTCCAATACCTTACCACCACCACGGGTCACGCAAGTAAGAGGATCTTCAGCAACAACAACTGGTAAACCAGTTTCTTGCGCTAACAATTTGTCGAGGTTACGAAGTAACGCACCACCACCTGTCAACACAATACCGCGCTCAGCAATATCAGAAGAAAGTTCAGGAGGAGTTTGTTCAAGAGCAGATTTCACCGCACTTACAATGCTTTGTAATGGGTCAGAAATCGCTTGAGTAATTTCATCAGAAGTTACAGTAATCGCACGAGGTACACCTTCTGCAAGGTTGCGGCCACGTACTTCAATTTCTAATGTCGTACCATCAGAAACAGCCATACCTACTTCTTTCTTAATAATTTCAGCTGTGGTTTCACCAATTACGCAACCGTGAGCTTTACGAACATAATTAATGATTTGCTCATCAAATACATCGCCACCAATACGTAAAGAATCGGCATAGACACAACCTTGCAATGAAATAATTGCAATTTCAGTTGTACCACCACCAACATCCACAACCATAGAACCACATGCTTGTTCAACTGGCATGCCAGCACCAATTGCAGCAGCCATTGGCTCTTCAATTAAGCGTACATCACGGGCACCAGCATTAAATACGGCTTCACGAATTGCGCGACGCTCGACCAAAGTTGATTTACATGGTACACATACAACTACACGAGGTGCAGGTGGGAACAAACGTTTTTCGTGAACTTTACCAATGAACTGATTCAACATGGTTTCAGTCACTTCAAAATCTGCAATTACACCGTCTTTCATTGGACGAATTGCAGAAATATTCGCAGGTGTACGGCCTAACATTTGCTTAGCATCTAGCCCTACAGCAGCAACAATTTTTTGTGAACCACTGTGACGAATTGCCACAACTGTTGGTTCATTTAATATAATGCCGCGGCCTGGTGCATAAATAAGTGTATTTGCTGTACCTAAATCAATGGCTAGATCCGGCGAAAACAAGCCAATTAGTCGTTTTAGAATCACGGTTCGTTCTCAGTTAAACTTTCATGTGGATGCAAGGTGGCAACTTTAAACTAAATGTGATGATTTGAACAAGTCAATCGCTTATTATAACGCACGATATTTTGAAAATTTTTAATACTGATTAGGTGATGTTATGTCTACATCGGATGCACAGCATTCAGCAGATTTAAATGCACAAACAGTTTCAGCAATCGCCAATCTTGCTCGATTGTCGCTCAATGATACGCAATCTGCTGAATATGCTCAAAGTCTAAATAAAATTTTAGGCATGATGGAAACCTTAAAAGGCATTGATACGGAAGGCGTAGAACCTTTAAAGAGTCCTTTTGACAATCCTCAACCTTTACGTGCTGATGTGGTAACTGAAAGCAATCATCGAGATGAATACCAAGCAGTTGCGCCTGCAACTCAAGATGGTTTGTATCTTGTTCCTCGCGTGATTGAATAACTTTTACTCAATTAACCCATCTTCCCTATTTTGAATGTAAAGAAATTTTACTCATGACTGATTTACATCGCTTATCAATTCGCGAACTTGCTGAGGGCTTAAGCCAAGCGAAGTTTTCGTCTCGCGAACTGACTGAACACTATTTAAAACGTATTGCTAAAATTGACCCACTGGTAAAAAGCTATGTGACGGTTACACCTGAGCAAGCACTTGCTGAAGCCGACGCAGCCGATGCAGCTTTAAAAGCGGGTAATGCAACTGCTTTAACGGGTATTCCACTTGCTCACAAAGATATCTTTTGTACCAAAGGCATTAAAACCACTGCTGGTTCAAAAATATTAGATAATTTTATTTCTCCTTACGATGCAACAGTTGTTGAAAAAACTAAAGCAGCTGGTCTTGTCACTTTAGGTAAAGTGAACATGGATGAGTTTGCGATGGGTTCAACTTCTGAAAGCTCATATGTAGGCGCAACAAGCAACCCTTGGGCACTTGACCATGTACCTGGTGGTTCATCAGGTGGCTCGGCTGCAGCTGTAGCAGCTGATTTAGCACCATTTGCTACAGGTACCGATACAGGTGGTTCAATTCGCCAACCTGCGTCTTTCTGCGGATTAACAGGCTTAAAACCAACTTATGGTCGTGTATCTCGTTTCGGGATCATTGCTTATGCATCATCTTTAGACCAAGCGGGTCCAATGGCACGCTCTGCTGAAGACTGTGCTTACCTCATGAATGTAATTGCAGGTCATGATGCAAAAGACTCAACTTCGGTTAAAAAAGAAGTTGATGACTACGTTGCAAACTTAAATGGCACATCTGTAAAAGGTTTACGTATTGGTATTCCTAAACAGTACTTTAACGTTGCAGGTTTAGATGCCGACGTAAAAGCACGTGTTGAAGAGTCTTTGAAAAAGCTTGAAGAAATGGGTGCAACGCTTGTTGAGATTGACCTCAACATGACCGAAGCTTATGTACCAACGTATTACCTCATCGCGCCAGCGGAAGCATCTTCTAACTTGTCACGTTATGATGGTGTTCGCTACGGTTACCGCTGTGAAAATCCAGCAGACTTGATGGATCTTTATAAACGTTCTCGTTCAGAAGGCTTTGGTCCAGAAGTTCAACGTCGTATCCTTATTGGTACATACGCGCTTTCTGCAGGTTATTACGATGCTTATTATGTGAAAGCACAGAAAGTACGTCGTTTAATTCAACAAGACTTTTTAAAAGCCTTTGAAAATGTAGATGTGATTGCAGCTCCTTCTGCGCCAACAACTGCATATAAAATCGGTGCGAACTTAAGTCCAACTGAAATGTATTTAGGCGATATCTATACACTTGCAGTGAACTTAGCAGGCTTACCAGCCATTAATGCTCCTGTTGGTTTTGATAAAGACAGCTTACCTGTAGGTTTACAATTAATTGGTAACTACTGGTCAGAATCACAACTGTTGTCAATTATTCATCAATATCAACAAAATACCGATTTCCATACTCAACGTGCGGCAATTGCTGAGGAGAATGCATAATGGCTGAAGCTCAAAAGTTGAAATTGATTGACGGTTGGGAAGTCGTTATTGGTATTGAGATTCACACTCAGCTTGCAACCAATTCTAAAATTTTCTCTGGTTCATCGACTGAATTTGGTCAAGACCCAAATACACAAGCGAGCCTGGTAGACTTAGCAATGCCGGGTGTACTTCCAGTTTTGAATGAAAAAGTGGTTGATCTTGCAATTCGTTTTGGTTTAGGTATTGATGCTTACATCGACCAAGCATCTGTGTTTGCACGTAAGAACTACTTCTACCCTGACTCACCAAAAGGCTATCAAATTAGCCAAATGGATAACCCGATTGTGGGCTTGGGTCACATCGACATTCAACTTGAAGATGGTACGACTAAACGTATTGGCGTAACTCGTGCTCACCTTGAAGAAGATGCGGGTAAATCTGTACACGACCAATTTGAAGGTATGTCTGGCATTGACTTAAACCGTGCCGGAACACCTTTGCTTGAAATCGTTTCTGAGCCAGACATGCGTTCAGTTGAAGAAGCGGTTGCTTATATCAAAGCCATTCACACATTAGTACGTTGGTTAGGTATTTCTGACGGTAACATGGCTGAAGGCTCATTCCGTGCGGACTGTAACGTGTCTTTACGTCGTCCGGGACAACCGTTTGGCACACGCTGTGAGCTTAAAAACCTCAACTCATTCCGTTTCATTGAGCAAGCGATCAATGTGGAAATTGAACGCCAAATGGAAATTTTGGAATGGGGCGGCGAAATTGATCAAGAAACTCGTTTGTTCGATCCAAATAAAATGGAAACGCGTTCTATGCGTTCTAAAGAAGAAGCGAATGACTACCGCTACTTCCCTGATCCAGACTTGTTACCAGTAATTATTCCAGATGAGCAAATTGAGGCCATCAAAGCAACTATGCCTGAGTTGCCAGCAGCACGCCGTGCACGCTTTATTGCAGACTTTGGTGTAACTGAATACGATGCACACGTACTTACGCTCTCACGCGAAATGGCGGACTTCTATGAAGCTGTTGTTGCTGCGGCTGGTGGTGCAAAGCAAGGTAAAATTGCTGCAAACTGGGTAATGGGTGAATTCTCTGGTGCTTTAAACAAAGCGGGCTTAGAGTTAACAGACTCACCTGTTTCTGCTGAACAGCTTGGCGGCATGATTGCGCGTATTGTTGACAACACCATTAGCGGTAAAATTGCTAAACAAGTCTTTGGCTTTATGTGGGAATCGGAAGGTAAATCTGCCGATGACATTATTGCGGAAAAAGGCTTAAAGCAAGAAACCGACACTGGTGCAATTGAAGCAATCATTAAAGAAGTACTTGCAGCCAATGAAAAAATGGTTGAAGAGTACAAGTCTGGTAAAGAAAAAGCCTTTAACGGTCTTGTTGGTCAAGTCATGAAAGCTTCTAAGGGTAAAGCCAACCCTGCTCAAGTAAATGAATTAATGAAAAAATTGATTGGTTAATCTGATCAGTTCTAGAAAAGAAAACCCGCTTTAGAGCGGGTTTTATCTATTTCAAAAATGCAATCAATCCAAAATAATTTTTAAACTAAAACCATGCTGATAGGTTATCCATGATAAATAAATTACTTATTACGACCTCTTTATTGTTAATAAACTCGACACTTTTTGCTCAAACGATTCAAGTCCCAAAGAGTGAAGTAGCATCTATTTTTAAAGCTGCAAATTTCAAAAAAGCAAAACATGGCTGGAAAGGTAACTGTGATACTGGTGAAATTATTATTTATAAAGATTTAAATGGTGATGGTCATAAAGATGCAGTTATTCAAGATAGTAGCAGTATGTGTTATGGCAATACAGGGGTTGGCTACTATATTGTTTCACAGCAAAAAGACGGTCAATGGAAAAAACTCTTTAGCAACTCTGGCCTTCCCACCTTTTTGAAAACTAAAGGCAAAGATGGCTGGCCTGATATTGAAAATGGGGGACCAGGCTTCTGTTCTGCTATTTATCGATGGAATGGTCAAGAATACGTTGCAAACCGTCATGAATATGAAGGTAAAGCTTGTGAGTTATAAAAAGCAGACCCCATAAATTTAAAAGCCTCGATCAATCGAGGCTTTTTTTATATCACTTACGAAACACTCTTCGACTAAAGAATGAGCTTTTTCCTAAAAATCACACTACCGTTATGCTAATTTAAATTAAAAATAGAAATCACTTATATTTTAAAAAGAGGGATAAATCATGTCTAAAAAGATTTTAATGTTAGTCGGTGACTATGCTGAAGACTATGAAACTATGGTTCCATTTCAGTTCTTAACAGGTTTAGGTTATACCGTGCATGCTGTTTGCCCGAATAAAAAGAACGGCGACCATATTGCGACGGCTATTCATGATTTTGAAGGTGAACAAACTTATAGCGAAAAACGAGGCCACAACTTTGCAATTAACTATGATTTTGATGACGTTAATACCGAAGACTATGTAGGCCTAGTCATTCCGGGTGGTCGTGCACCAGAATATTTACGTATGAATGATCGTGTTGTCGAAATTGTACGTGAGTTCGATCGAGTGAAAAAACCAATTGCAGCCGTATGCCATGGCGCTCAGTTACTCGCAGCGGCTGACATTTTAAAAGGCCGCCTCTGTTCTGCTTATCCAGCATGTGCTGTCGAAGTAAAACTCGCAGGTGGTCAATATGCACATATTGCTGTGACTGATGCTGTTACAGATGGACATTTGGTGACAGCGCCAGCTTGGCCTGCACATCCAGCTTGGTTAGCTCAATTTGTGAAAGTTTTAGGCGCTAAGATTACGATCTAAATAAATCACTTTATCCCGTATACAATAAAGCCTGCACTTAAATAGCAGGCTTTATTATCAAAATAGAAAACTAGATTTTTATCTTGTAATTCCCAGCTTATTCCAAATCTCTGGTGTTAAAAACGTTGTCACCAATTTGTTTAGGTCAATATAGCGTAATGTGCCCTGCAACTGTTGTTTAACGGCTGGGTCTTTAACAATATCTTCACCAGCACTTTGGCCTAACTGCTGGAAACTTTCCCCTACAGCTTTTATGCCTTCTGCCTGAATTACAGCTTTGGTCTGAGTAGAACATTGTTCCACAATTACACGCTGTAAAACCTGAGCCAGTTTTTGGTCTAACTGGTCTTTTTGCTCAGGAGTTACATTACTAAATGCTTTTAAATCTGGATGAGCCGCTAAAGCCGTAAATGTCCACTGAAGCACTGTAGTTTTATCTGAAGCTGTTGTCGCTTTAACAAGACAATCACTGAGCTGATCGACCGTTGAACCCGCCATTGCAATTTGTGTTGTGCCTAGTACAGCCGCCGCCACACATATTGAACGACTCAGATGTGAAAACTTATGGCGAGCAATAGCGTAAAGATGACGTGACATAGGTCTAGCTCCAATAAACAATCTGTTCTTTTTATCACAGAGTCACCAAAGTTACCTGTTATGACTCTGTAACCGCAAAGTAGTTATTTCACCACAGACTCTATTCGATCAAGCTCCCACACCCCACCTGCTGCCAAGCCTTTACACATCCCTGTCCACGTATCCTTAGTATGTATAAAGTTCTTACCATCCCAAACCCATTCTTCACTTGCCCAGCAGTCTCCAATACCTCGTCCCTTTTGAGAACTGCTGATCATACCGCTATCGAAATCTGAAGCAGACTCGGTCACAAAAGTTGCTTTACCATTTAAAGACTCATCGAGCACCCATGCCCCATACCCTTCGTTATAAGCCCCTCTCCAACACAATGTAGTCGCCAGAACTTTCATATTGGTTAATTTATATAGATCAATTTCTTGTGGTTCAGCTCCATCACTATTACCGCCATAAACGCCTTCACAAAAGCCGTCTTCTTTCGGATTCGGTTTAGCAGCCATCAGGCTACGGTATATTGTTTGGTACTGTTTATTTTTTGGCTGTAAAGTTAAGTAAGGTTTGGTTGCCGTCTTAATACGTTTTACAACTAGTTTTGGCTCAGGCATCAGCACTTGATTTTCATTGGCACTGCCCTTTTTGACTAAAGCACCAACGGTTCCAATACGCTTCTGAAAATCATCCATTTTTAATAACACAGCAGTCATTCCTTCATCGGAAATTTTCCATTGATGCTGAGTATTTTTAAATACAATTTCAGTTTTCTGTTTAGACTGCTGTAGTAGAGCGTTAGCTTGTAAGCTACTTAGTTTACCCATAATTGGCAGCTCAGTACCATCTACAGCTACCGGTCCTAAGTCTTTGCCATTGACATAAAAATGGATATTTTTAAGCTGCTTTGCAGGCATGCTTTGTTCATAGTCAGACAAAGTAAACTCAACTTGCACAGGTTGTTTTGGCCCTGCTTTACGCGTTATTAAAATTGAAGCTGGATTATCACCATTGTCTTCATTTTGATAGCCAGCAGCCTTACAAGTACCCGTATTACTACAATAGATTTCCCACTCTTGATGAGAAAATGAAATGCCTTTAATGTCTTGAGCAAAACTATAAGAACTTATTGCCGCTAAGCAGCAAATTGAAAGTATATTTTTCATTTTCCATATCTCTATAAGTCTGTTTTTATTATGAAGTTAAAAACAGTATTCAATTTTGAATTACCTTATAGTTTAAAAGAATATGTTAGATTTATATAAGATTTTAAATTGATTACTTTCTAAAAATGAAAAAATTAAATTTTTTATTATGCACAGTATTGGTAAGTCTCACTTCAACTGCTTATGCAGAAGTAAAAAGCTTTACTCCTCATTTTCCAAAGTTTTATAGCTCTGCTGCAACACGCAAAGCAGATAATCAGTTCTATAAGCTTGGAGAAGCAAATTTTTTAAACGGCGTTACAGTCCCTTTTTATGGAGTAACGGCACAAAACCCTATAGAAGATGGTTTACTTAAAAGTTTTGAAACCTGTACGCCTAAAAGCTGCCATTTTAATTTTAAACTCGATGCTCAACATGCAAAACAACTCAAGCTTCTTGCATTACCTGAAACAGGATTGGTGCTGGTTCCACGTAACTGGCAAGATGTACAAGCAAATGCAGGTGCGAATGGAACTGGTTTTGCTTTAGTAATGAGTCCAGATCAAAAACAAGCGATAGAGCTTTATGATTCTTCTTTTTGCGTTGGGTGTGGATTACCAAATGCAACGCTTTATTTTCCTGAATTATTAAAAGAAAGTCTTGAAAATGAATTCGGTGGTTACAAAGACCCTAAAAAACTCATCAATATTGTTCATCCTTCTAAGAAAGTGGCTTTTTTTAGTTATCAAATTCCACAAGTGAACAATAAAACGCATGGTATTGCTAAATATGATGAAGAAGACACTTTTAACTATAAAGAGATTCAAGTCACCTTAGATAAATCTCAGTAGTCTTTGGTTGGCCCTATCCTTAATTTTTATAATGCAACTCACTAATCCAATACTTATGAAAAAACCCGCTTTTGCGGGTTTTCATTTATTTATGCAATGTTGATTCAAAAGCTTTTAAACGCTTGTAAATCGAAAGTAATTCAATAATTGTTGGCCAAGACGTAATAAGATATTGAAACGACTTACGAACCTGTTGGAAAACATTAAGAATTTGCATCATAACACCTAAAGTAACAACACCTGCAGCAATTGAAGGTGCTAATATAAAAATGCCATAAAGATTATCTAATTGAAGGTACCATATACGAACTAAATTAAAATAAGCATAATGAAAATACAATCTAAAGTAGTTTAGCCTAACCTTACTGAATAATTCCTTTAGTGTTATCGGATCAGCCCTATCTGAATAATCTTCCCCATATACTAACTCTTTACGATATGCCGCTTCGACTTTTTGATTATTAAACTCTAATCCTGGTAGTTTATATCCAACTAACATGAGTATGACTGTTCCTAAAACAGCCCAACCAATTGCAGCAATCATTAAAGCATGAGGAATTTCTCCTACAACAGGTAAAACTTTTATATGCGACGATAATTGCAAAAGAATTGGTAAGAAGGCAATTAAAGTCATAATTGCTTCGATAAAACTAACACCTAAACTTTCTGAAGTTTTAGCAAAACGCATTGTATCTTCTTGTACACGCTGAGAAGCCCCTTCAATAAGTCGCAATTTAGCCCAGTATTGAGTATAAAATTCATTCATTGCCGTTCGCCATCTAAAAATATAATGGCTTACAAAAAATAAATTTATGACCCCTATTGTTACATAAACCATTGCAATATATATGAACGTCAGCATTTCAGTATATAACTGAGCAACCTCTCCACCACCACTTGATACCATTTTTTGAATCAAATTATAAAATGGTTGATACCAAGCATTTATAACTACATCAACTTGAACACTGAACCAGATATTAAATAAAATAAATGCTGAACCCCAGATAGACCATCGCTGCCATGGATTATTGGAAATAATTTTCCAAAAACCAGCAAAAAGTGTTGTGGAGACTAAAAACCAAAGATAGAACCACAAAAAAGCAGGTGACCAGAAGCGACTTACCCCTATAGGCGACTCAGCATCTGCATAACCATGAGGAAAGCCTACATACTGCCCCCAGTGTTCTCCCCCTGTATACCAGAGCACCATATTTAGCGCGAGCCAAATAACTACAGATATAAAAAAATACCGTGGAGACGGAAAAAATGATTTGAACATTGAGTGTTGTTATCCCTATATTTCTTCAAATTTGCAATGAAGAGAATACTAAAACCTAAACCTTAAAATTGTGAAGGGCAAAGTTTAGAGAATTGTCAGTTTTTCCCATTTCATTGAAGGATTTGATCGTTTTTTTGTAAATTCATCCTTTTTGCAATTTAATCCATTTAAATTGCTTCGTATATGACTCCCTTAAGAGCCATATACGGCTTTTATATCATAGCGATATCTGTGTTTAAATCTCTTCTTTACGAACAATATAACCTTCAAGCTGCATGGCCTGAATTAAAGGCTCCAGATCTGGAGCACTTTTTAACTCGACATCAACACTGACCGCACTTTCTTTGGCACGACTTGTGGCAGCAAAGCGTTCATGGCGCAGTTCGTAAATGTTACCGCCTTGCTCAGCAATAATTGCTGTTAAACGCGCTAAAGCACCCGGATTATCTGGTAATTCGACACGAATACGAACCATACGTCCTGTACGCGTTAAATGACGCTGTAATACGGAAACCATCACTCGTGTATCAATATTACCCCCAGATAAAACAACCCCGACTTTATGACCTAAAAATAGATCTGGTCGAGACATAATTGCAGCGATACCTGTCGCCCCTGCTCCTTCACATACTGTTTTCTCAATGTTAAGTAACAGCGCAATTGCTTCTTCAATCATGTCTTCAGTGACAACAACAATGTCATCAACGTATTCTTTAGCGACTTGAGTCGTCAGCTCACCTGGAGTTTTAACCGCAATACCCTCAGCTACGGTTGAACCTAAGGAAACTGCGATTTGATAGTTACAAAGCAATTTCGCCATGCTTGGGTAAACCACCGACTGAACCCCGATGACCTTAATTTTAGGGTTTATCGATTTTGCTGCTATCGCAATACCAGAAATGAGACCACCACCGCCAATTGGCACAACTAAAATGTCTAGTTCAGGAACAGCTGCAAGCATTTCGAGCGCAATAGTTCCCTGACCTGCAATAATTTCTGCATCATCAAAAGGATGAATAATCGTTAATGATTCTTCTTGAGCGACACGGTGCATTTCAGTAGCAGCTTCAGAAAAGTCTTGTCCATGCAAAATAACGCGTGCGCCGTATTCACGTACTCGTTGTACCTTCACATTAGGCGTCGATTTAGGCATGACAATAGTTGCTGTCACACCTGTACGCTGAGCATGATAAGCAACCCCTTGTGCATGGTTACCTGCTGAAGCAGCGATTACACCATGTTGCTTTTCTTGTTCAGATAAACTTAAAAGCTTATTTAATGCGCCCCGTTCTTTAAAAGAAGCCGTAAATTGTAGATTTTCAAATTTCAGCCACATTTCTGCCCCTAGGGTTTTAGAAATGGTTTCTGAAAAAACAAAGGGTGTTTTAACCACTAAACCATCTAAACGCTCTGCAGCGGCATGTATATCTTCTAATGTTGGAAACTCTTGTTTTACCTGTTGCTGAATCATCTAATTAGTCGGCCTCAATATGTTACAAATCAATTATTTTTTTGAAAAATAGCATGAATTTCTCATATGTGTCATGAGGAGTTTTCAGCATAGCTCCACTATACAAAAATTTTTATCAGCACATACAAATCTTTTATTTTTCAACAAAAAAGCCCGAGAAGGGCTTTTATTTAATTTTCATATACTTGCTTTTGATTTATTTGGACTGGGCACTTAAACCGTCAGTGGAAAGATTCTGTTCAGCTATTTTTTCATCA
>NZ_JEYB01000011.1:0-98461 GCF_000582255.1 Acinetobacter sp. 1566109
TATATTGGTTGCTGACTAATTTTAATGCGTATTCTTTCTGCAAGTTCAAAAGCAGCTTCTTTAGTCGTGTCAGGAATGAAAATTGCGAATTCCTCACCTCCAAAACGACCCAGTAAGTCATGAGGGTGCAGAATATTTTGTATAGTGGTTACACAGGTTTGTAAGGCTCTATCACCAATCAAGTGACCATAACTGTCATTCACCTTTTTAAAATGGTCGACATCCAACATAAAAAATGCAGAGGTTTTATGTTCTTTTTGTACTTTTTCTTGGAGTAAACGAACCGATTGTAAAAACTGACGTCGAGTTAAACTCGATGTGAGTTCATCATGGGCAATAGCATGTTGTAATTTTTGAATTAATTCAGAATGAAGTGCACTAATACTGGAAACAGTAAGTGGTGCAATGGTCATCATGATTAGCCCTATACGGATAGAAATAGTATTGCTTAAATAATCTTGTGGATACAGTAATAAATAATGACCAGAGACATGATAAATAATATACGCACTCGTAAAAGAGGTAATGAGAGCCACAATGATGGGTTTATAGCGTATAGCGCACCAGATTAATGCGGCAATTGGATAGAGTAGGGAACCTGGACCTGAGTCATAATAACTGACAGCTATTGAAATGAGGACAGCCAATAAAGGCAGAAAATCAACAGCCTTTACATATACTTGATTACCTTTAATGTAGTTTTTTATTTTAAGGTAAGGAGGGGAATTTAAAATGATTGGCAATAACAGTAAGGCATTTTGAAGTTCTGATGTGACCCAATAACCAAATTCAGCCCAAAAACTGCCAATCATAAATTTGGTATTAAACATCGGTACAAAAGTTGCTGCAAAAAAAGCACCGGTTATGCTACCAATACCGCACAGAGCAAATAAAACCAAGTAAGAATAGCCTCGATAGGCAGCTTTTATATAACGGCCAAATAACATTGCAAGTGCTAATGTCATGACGACATATAGGTAATTTGAGGCAGTTAAAATAAGGGTGAGAAAAAGAGGAGTGCCCTTAACTAAATCGGCAATCATGTAACCGATAAAAGCTCCTGCAAAACTACCGACTTGTCGTGTTTGTGGAAATCGAATGAGTAGACCTAAAAATACGGAGTTAGCAGGCCAGAAAAATGCAAGAAAACTAAGGGGGCGAGATGCAATTCCAATAAAGCAGCATATTGAAATAATGAGAGTAAATAGGAAAAAAAACTTCAGGGAAGAAGAAAATGAAAATTCACGAAGTGAGTATGGCATCAGCTGCCCTTAATGATAAACACTCTTATCCAAGAGTAATAAAATATTAATGCATGATTAAACATTCATCATAATTCAGAGGGGAAGATGAATACAATAAAAAACAGTCTAATATTATAAAAAAGTAAGGTGTTTATTTTGACCGATTGAGCAATTGTGCAAATAATATTAAAAATCAAAAAATGAAAAAAATCATTACAACTAAGAAAACTATCAAATAAACCGATTATAAGCGGTGAAACCCCCTCTACAAGACATAGAACAATACTTTTGATTGGAAAATCATCCAAAAGACTAAGACGCTTCAACTAGCATGCGAAATTAGAAATCAGGTACAATTGGCGGGATTAATTTTGTGTTTGGTGTATTCAAAGGCCAATACATACATTCTTTGTTAAATAATAGGCCTGCCAGGAGTTATCCCCGCATGAGTGCCATTACTCCATACGACTGGGCGATTATCGCCTTCGTGATCGGCGTTACATTTCTTTGCGTCTTTATGCTCACAGTTCCCTTACTCCTCGGGGGAAAATCGTGGGGACGTGCTAAGCAAGAGCAGTTTGAATCAGGTGTCGTGAGTGCTGGTGGCGCTCGCATTCGCCTGTCTGCAAAGTTCTATCTAGTTGCAATTTTCTTCGTGGTTTTCGACTTAGAGGCCCTTTACCTCTATGCATGGTCTACTTCTGTGCGTGAAGTAGGGTGGTTGGGATATACCACTGTTGTAATCTTTGTCGTTGATCTATTAATTGCGCTTGTTTATGCCTTCTCTGTAGGTGCTTTAAGTTGGGCACCGGCAGATCGCCGTAAATTAGCTGGTGAGAAGATTAAAGTCGGTTCACCAACAATGGACATTGCTGAAATTACACGCTTTAACTCTATTGAAGAGCTCGTAACTGACCCTACTGGCCAGATTCCAGCCCAATCATCAGGTCGTGTTAAGTCAAAAACTACACCTGCATTGTCATCTGAAAAGGAGTAAGTCGGGATGAAATATACTCTGACCCGCGCGAATCCGGATGCTGATCAATACCCATTGCAAGAACGCCAAATTGTGACTGATCCGCTTGAAGAGGAAGTGAATAAAAACGTATTCATGACTCGTTTAGAGGATGTCTTGCATACAGCAGTAAACTGGGGACGTAAAAACTCTTTGTGGCCATTTAACTTTGGTACCTCATGTTGTTACGTTGAATATGCAACGACTTTAACAGGCGTGCATGACTTGTCCCGTTTCGGTGCAGAGGTTATCCGTGCTTCACCTCGTCAGGCTGACTTGATGATTGTTGCAGGTACCTGCTTTGTAAAAATGGCTCCGGTTATTCAACGTTTGTATGAACAAATGTTAGAACCTAAATGGGTTATTTCAATGGGTGCTTGTGCAAACTCTGGAGGTATGTACGACATCTATTCAGTAGTACAAGGTGTAGACAAAATTATTCCTGTTGACGTGTACGTCCCAGGTTGTCCGCCTCGTCCTGAAGCATTAATTCAAGCGTTAATGCTTTTGCAAGACCAGATTCAATTAGAGCGACGCCCGCTTTCTGCCGTGATTGGTGATGATCTTCAGCCAGTGTATAAGCCAAAGATGATGCCAGAACGTGATCGTAAGAATGCGCAGCGTATTGCCGTTAAAAACTTACGCTCTATGGATGAGATTAAATAATTTTTTGACGGTGTTTTGACATATCTGACCGATATGTTCATCGAGAAAATTGACAGAATTTGTATTAAATAGGAAGCCAAGCCAATGGCTGAAACTGACATTGCTATGCCAGAATCAACACCAGTTGATTCACGCCCAGCATTTGCAATCGTAGAAGAGCTCAAAACCAAGTTTGGTGAGAACTTCTATGTGCAGGCGACTTTTGAAGAGTTTCCAACAGTCTGGGTTGAGCGCGCACGCGTGCAAGAAGTCCTCATGTTCCTGCGTAAAGTGGAACGTCCTTATGTAATGCTGTTTGACTTATCAGCGATGGATGAGCGTTTACGTCAACATCGTGATGGTTTACCAGCATCTGACTTCACTGTGTTCTATCATTTATTATCGCTTGAGCGTAATAGTGACATTCGTATCAAGGTTGCCTTGAACGAAAATGATCTTAGCCTCCCGACAGCGACAAATATCTGGCCAAATGCCAACTGGTATGAACGTGAAGCTTACGATATGTTCGGTATCAATTTCGAAGGGCATCCAATGCTCCGTCGTATCTTGTTGCCAACTTATTGGGAAGGTCACCCGCTTCGTAAAGAATATTCAGCACGTGCGACAGAATATACGCCGTATATGCAAGACAAAGCGAAGCAAGATTTCGAACAGGAACATTTACGCTTTGTACCTGAAGACTGGGGTCTTAAGCGTGGTAACGCTGATGAAGACTTCATGTTCTTGAACTTGGGTCCTAACCATCCATCTGCACACGGTGCGTTCCGTATTGTATTGCAGTTAGATGGCGAAGAAGTGAAAGACTGTGTTCCTGATATCGGTTATCACCACCGCGGTGTGGAAAAGATGGCTGAGCGTCAAACATGGCACTCTTTCATTCCTTATACTGACCGTGTTGACTACTTGGGTGGTTGTGCGCAAAACATGCCATATGTAATGGCAGTTGAACAGCTTGCAGGAATTAAAGTTCCTGAGCGTGCACAAGTGATTCGTGTCATGTTGAACGAATTGTTCCGTATTAATAACCACTTACTTTACTGTGGTACGGCAATTCAGGATGCCGGTGGTATGACACCAGTATTCTATATGTTCGCAGACCGTCAAAAAGTATACGACATTGTTGAAGCAATTACGGGTTACCGTATGCACCCAGCATGGTTCCGTATTGGTGGTACAGCACACGACCTTCCAAATAACTGGCAAAAACTTGTTAAAGAATTGCTAGAGTGGATGCCAAAACGTCTCAACGAATACTACACAGCTGCGCTTAAAAACTCTGTGTTTATTGGTCGTACACGTAATGTTGCTCAATACGATGCAAAATCTGCGCTTGCATGGGGTGTAACTGGTACTGGTTTACGTGCAACAGGTATTGATTTCGACGTTCGTAAATATCGTCCATACAGTGGCTATGAAAACTTTGATTTTGATGTGCCAGTTGAGTATGAAGGCGATGCTTACGCTCGTGTTCTTGTTCACTTCCGTGAAATTACTGAGTCACTCAAAATTATCAAACAGTGTTTGGATAACATGCCTTCTGGTCCATATAAAGCGGATCACCCATTGGCTGTTCCACCACCAAAAGATAAGACGTTACAAGATATTGAAACTTTGATTACGCACTTCTTGAGCGTGTCATGGGGTCCTGTCATGCCTGCTGGTGAAGCGTCATTCATGACTGAAGTTGTGAAAGGTGCAAGTACTTATTACTTGACTTCGGATAAGGCAACGATGAGTTATCGTACTCGTATCCGTACACCGACGTTTACTCACTTACAGCAAATTCCTTCAGTGATTAACGGCAGTTTAGTGTCTGACTTAATCATTTATCTGGCGACCATTGACGTGGTTATGGCTGACGTGGATCGCTAAGAGGTAACGCAAAATGATGATTCTGACTGATAAAAAACCACGTGTGAATGTTGAAGGGATTTTGACTGCTGAAGAAATCCATGAAATTGAACATCACATTGGTCACTATCCATACCCACGTGCAGCTTCTTTAGATGCATTAAAGTGCGTACAGCGCCGTAACGGTTGGGTAGATGATGCTCAAATGAACGCCATCGCACAATTATTGACGATTAGTGTGGCAGATTTAGAAGGTGTAGCAACGTTCTACAACCGTATCTATCGCCAGCCTGTAGGTCGTCACGTAATTTTGCTTTGTGACTCAATTGCTTGCTTCTTAATGGGTGCTGAAACATTAGCTGAAGCATTCCAGCGTGAATTAGGTATTCAGTTTGGTCAAACGACACAAGATGGTCGTTTTACACTGCTCCCAATTTGCTGCCTAGGCAACTGTGACAAAGGCCCAACGTTAATGATTGATGAAGATACTCACGGTTTAGTTGAAGTGACATCAGTCAAACAGTTATTGGAGAAGTATGTATGAATACTGAACCAAAACCAATTTATGGCGACGGTAATCCGGAAACTCATCCACTGACTTGGCGTTTAAGCAAACAAGATGCCGTACATAGCGCTGACGACTATGAAGCACTTGAAGGTTATGCTGGCTTTAAAAAAGCATTAGGCATGAAACCTGCTGAAGTGCTTGAAGTCATTAAAGCTGCAACTGTAAAAGGTCGTGGTGGTGCAGGCTTCCCAGCAGGGATCAAATGGTCTCTTATGGCGCCAAACGATGGTGGCCCACGTTACTTGATCTGTAACGCCGATGAGATGGAACCAGGTACCTTTAAAGACCGTTTGTTGATGGAAAAACTTCCTCACCAATTGATCGAAGGTATGTTAATTGCAGGTTATACCTTAGAAGCAACTCAAGGCTATATCTTCATTCGTGGCGAATACATCGAAGCTGCTCAATATCTAAATGAGGCGCTTGAGCAAATTCGCGCTAAAGGTTACTTAGGTGACAACATTTTAGGTTCTGGCTGGAACTTCGAGTTACACGTGCATACTGGTGCAGGTCGTTATATCTGCGGTGAAGAAACTGCATTGATTAACTCACTTGAAGGTCGTCGTGCTAACCCACGTACTAAACCGCCATTCCCGCAAGTTGCTGGTGCATGGGGGCGTCCTACGATTGTGAACAACGTTGAAACTTATAACAACTTGCCAGCAATCATGCTTCGTGGTCCAGAGTGGTATATCGGTTTATCAGCTGGTAAATCAAAAGATCCAGGCACTAAGATTTATGGTGCGTCAGGTAAAGTTAAATTCCCTGGTCTTTGGGAACTACCATTTGGTACGACTGCACGTGAAGTAATCGAAGATCATGCCGGTGGTATGCGTGAAGGCTTAAAGCTTAAAGCATGGTTACCAGGTGGTGCGTCAACTGACTTTTTACCTGCAGATACCATTGATTTACCAATGGATGCTGAAACCATTATGAAAGCAGGTTCTCGTTTAGGAACATGTTTATTGATGGTGGTAGACGAGACTCAATGTATGGTGTCGTTGACCCGTAATCTTGAAGAATTCTTTGCGCGTGAATCATGCGGTTTCTGTACACCGTGCCGTGATGGTTTGCCATGGGCTGTTAAAGCGCTTAAAGCACTTGAAACAGGTGAAGGTAAGAAAGAAGATATCGATCATTTACAAGAACTTACTCGTAAGTTATGGATTGGTAAAACTTTCTGTGCCCACGCACCAGGTGCGATGGAGCCGCTTATGGGCGCACTCAAACATTTCCGTAGCGAGTTTGAAGCGAAAGTGACGAATCGTCCTGTCGTGCAAACTAGCAACGTAGAACAAGCTTAAGGGATTCGACTATGGCTACAATTCATGTCGATGGAAAATCGTACGAAGTCAATGGATCAGAAAACTTGCTACAAGCATGTTTATCCCTTGGCATTGATATTCCGTATTTTTGTTGGCACCCATCCTTAGGTTCTGTTGGTTCATGTCGTCAATGTGCTGTAACTCAGTATGCAAATCCTGAAGATACGCGCGGACGTCTTGTGATGTCATGTATGACACCAGCATCTGACAATACCTATATCTCGATTGAAGACAAAGAAGCAACGGATTTTCGTGAATCTATCGTTGAGTTCTTAATGACCAACCACCCACATGACTGTCCGGTGTGTGAAGAGGGTGGTCACTGTCATTTACAAGATATGACTGTAATGACTGGTCATGACCGTCGTCGCTATCGTTTTACTAAGCGTACACATTACAACCAAGAACTAGGCTCATTCATTGCGCATGAAATGAACCGTTGTATTGCTTGTTACCGTTGTGTTCGTTACTACAAAGACTATGCGGGCGGTACAGACTTTGGTGTGTTTGCCAATGCATCGCGTGTTTACTTTGGTCGTCCAGAATCAGGCACTTTAGAATCTGAATTCTCTGGTAACTTGACTGAAGTATGTCCAACAGGTGTATTTACCGATAAGACTCATTCAGAGCGCTATAACCGTAAATGGGATATGCAATATGCACCAAGCGTGTGTCATGGCTGTTCTTCAGGTTGTAACATCTCTCCGGGTGAGCGTTATGGCGAAATCCGTCGTGTAGAAAACCGTTTCAATGGTTCGGTTAACCAATACTTCCTTTGTGACAAAGGCCGTTTTGGCACAGGTTATGTAAACCGTGCAGATCGTCCATGTCAACCTCAGTTCCGTAATGGCGAAACAGTAGCAACTGTTTCTGTTGACCAAGCTTTAGATCAAGCAATTGCGAAACTTGAAGGTAAAAAAGTTTTAGGTATCGGTTCACCACGTGCAAGCTTAGAATCAAACTATGCATTACGTGAACTTGTAGGCCAGGCAAACTACTCAACAGGTGTTGCACAAAAAGAGCAAAAACTTGTTGAACTTGCTGCTTCAATCATGCAAACAGAAGGTGTTTACAACCCGAACATGCGTGAAATTGAAAGCTATGATGCAGTATTAATTTTGGGTGAAGATTTAACCCAAACTGCACCACGTATGGCTTTGTCAGTTCGTCAAGCTGCGAAAAACAAAGCTCGCGAAATGGCTGCAAAAACACGTACGCCAGATTGGTTGGCTGAACCAGTACAACGTATTGGTCAGGAAGCGAAATCTCCGATCTATATTTTGGCTGCAACTCAAACTCGTCTTGCTGATGTTGCAACTGGTGAAGTTGTTGCCTCTCCAAATGACATTGCGCGTTTAGGTTTTGCAGTTGCTGCGGCAGTTAAAGGTGAAACAGTTAATGGTTTAGATGACGATGCAAAAGCATTTGCTCAAACTATTGCAGACACTTTAAAAGCAGCAAACAAACCGTTAATTATTGCGGGTACGAGCTTGCAAGATGCTTCAATTATGGAAGCTGCAGCAGAGTTAACGCAAAACCTTGGCTCAAAAGCTGGTTTAAGCCTTGTAGTTCCTGAAGTGAACTCTATGGGCTTGGCATTGTTTGGTGGCTTAAGCCTTGAACAAGCATTTGCTCAAGACTACGACACACTTGTTATTGTTGAAAATGACTTGTTCCGTCGTTTACCAGCTGCTCAAGTTAAAGCAGCACTTGATAAAGCTGAAACAGTAATCGTGCTTGATCACAGCGAAACAGAAACTGTGAAACAGGCGGATATTGTGCTTTCAGCAGCAAGCTTTGCCGAAGGTGATGGTACTGTTGTAAGCCAAGAAGGTCGTGCTCAGCGCTTCTATCAAGTTTACGATCCAAGCTACTACAAACCTGAATACGCGATTAAAGAATCTTGGCGTTGGTTGCATGCCATTGAAACTGGTCTTAAAGGTAAGCCAGTTGATTGGACATTGCTTGATGACGTGATTGAAAGTATCGTTAAAAATGTTCCGGTACTTGAAGCAATTCAAGATGTTGCACCAGATGCAGGCTACCGTGTACATGGTTTGAAAATTGCTCGTGAACCACGTCGCTATTCTGGTCGTACAGCAATTCGTGCACCTTTATCGGTTCATGAACCTAAGCAACCGACAGACCCAGATTCAGCATTAACATTCTCTATGGAAGGTTATGTAGGTCCGCAAAAAGCTTCTTCGCTTGTACCATTTGCGTGGGCGCCAGGTTGGAACTCTCCACAATCTTGGAACAAATACCAAGATGAAGTGGGTGGTCACTTAAAAGGTGGTGATTCAGGCGTTCGTTTATTTGACCGTTTAGCAAAACGTCCAGCACGTAGCTATGTTGCTCCAACTGCAGTAGTTGCAAACCCTGAAAGCTTCCGTCTTGTACCAATGCACCATATTTTTGGTTCTGGTGAATTCACGATTAAAACACCTGCAATGGAAACTCGTATTCCTGAAGCTGTATTTGCTGTAGGCGAACAAGACGCAACGCGTTTGAACCTACAAGAAGGTCAACGTATTACAGTTAAAGCAGGCGAAACTACAGTGAGCTTACCTGTACAAGTAATTGAATATTTACCTACAGGTTATATCGGTTACCCAGTTGGTTTAGCACCGACAGTATCCTTAGCTGAGCCTGTTTCAGTGGCATTAGGAGTGTAATTCATGAATCAAGAAATTATACGTCAAACGCCACTTTGGGCTGAGAACTGGCCAATTGCTTATGCAGTGGTTCAAGCAGTTGTGATTTTGCTTGTCGTTGTACTTGTTGCTGCATTGATGTCTTTTATTGAGCGTCGTTTACTTGCTTGGTGGCAAGACCGTTATGGTCCAAACCGTGTTGGTCCTGGTGGTATGTTCCAGATCGTTGCCGACATGCTTAAGATCATGTTCAAAGAAGACTGGACACCAAAATTTGCCGATAAATTAACTTTCCGTTTAGCTCCGGCAGTTGCGATGGCAACTGCGGTGCTTTCGTTCATGGTTATTCCTGTAAGCCCTGCATTGGGTGTTGCAGACATGAGCATCGGTCTGTTGTTCTTTATGGCTATGGCTGGTATTGCGGTTTATGCAGTGTTATTCGGTGGTTGGTCATCAAATAACAAATATTCATTACTCGGTGGTTTGCGTTCAGCTGCTCAAACAATTTCTTATGAAGTGTTCTTGGGCATCTCGTTAATGGGCGTAGTTGCAATCGCTGGTTCATTTAACCTTCGTGAAATTGTTGAAGCTCAACGTGACGTTTGGTTCATCATTCCACAATTCTTAGGTTTCTTGATTTTCGTGGTTGCTGGTGTTGCGGTAACTCACCGTCACCCATTTGACCAACCTGAAGCAGAACAAGAATTGGCTGAAGGTTACCATGTTGAATATGGCGGTATGAAATGGGGTATGTTCTTCGTTGCTGAATATGTAAACGTCGTACTTATCTCTGCATTGATCGTGACTTTATTCTTTGGTGGCTGGTTAGCGCCATTCAATTTAGAAATTCCATTTATTCCACCAGTGTTCTGGTTTGTGATTAAAACAGCATTCTTCGTAATGATGTTTGTATTGGCACGTGGTTCTTTAATGCGTCCACGTTACGACCAAGTCATGAACTTCGGTTGGAAAATTTGTTTGCCGCTGGCGTTGGTTAACCTATTGGTAACTGGTGCTGTGATTCTGATGAATCAGGCCTAAGACAGCAGGGAGTACAAAATGTATAAAATTCTAGCTGGAGTTGGGTCAATCGTTCGGACGTTATTCATGGTATTTACCCATGGTTTCCGTAAACGTGACACAATTCTTTATCCAGAAGTACCAGCAGAGGAAATTGTACCACCTCGCTATCGTGGTCGTATTATCTTGACGCGTGACCCAGATGGGGAAGAGCGTTGTGTGGCATGTAACCTTTGTGCGGTTGCATGTCCAGTTGGCTGTATTTCACTGCAAAAAGCTGAAAAAGAAGACGGTCGTTGGTATCCGGAGTTTTTCCGTATCAACTTCTCTCGTTGTATCTTCTGCGGTATGTGTGAAGAAGCATGTCCAACGACAGCGATTCAGTTAACTCCAGATTTCGAGTTGGGCGAATACGTACGTCAAGACCTCGTATATGAGAAAGAAAACTTACTCATTTCAGGTCCAGGTAAATATCCAGACTACAACTTCTACCGTGTAACTGGTATGGCAATTAACGGTAAAGAGAAAGGTCAAGCACAAAAAGAAAGTGCACCAATCGATGTACGGAGTCTATTACCATGATGTGGCCGTTTTATTTGATGGCGCTCGTGGCCATCGTTTCTACGGTTCGTGTAGTGACTAACACGAACCCTGTACATGCATTGCTTAGTCTGATTGTTTCATTACTAGCTGTTGCTGGTATTTTCATGATCGTAGGTGCGCCGTTTGCTGGCGCCCTCGAAATCATTGTTTATGCTGGCGCGATTATGGTCTTGTTCGTATTCGTTGTGATGATGCTTAACTTAGGGCAACACACTGTGGAACAAGAGCGTAAATGGCTTTCTTCAGATGCTTGGGCATATCCAGCACTCATGAGCTTTTTACTTGGCTTGCTTTTAGTTTGGATGCTTGGTGGTGAATATACAACCATCTCTGCACCACTTGGAGCACAAGTAATTGGACCAAAAGTTGTTGGTCAAGCGCTCTTTACTCACTACTTATTATTGGTTGAAGTTGCCGCGATGTTATTGCTAGCAGCCCTTGTTGCAGCATACCACTTAGGTAAACGTGAACCAGGTGCAGAAGAGGAAAAAGAATAATGGGCCAGATCCCTTTAGAACATGGTTTGATTGTTGCAACCATTCTTTTTGCACTCGGTTTTTACGGTGTAATGGTGCGACGCAACCTACTATTTATGTTAATGAGCCTTGAAATCATGATGAATGCTGCTGCGTTAGCATTCGTTCTTGCGGGTAGCGTATGGGCACAACCAGATGGACAAGTCATGTTCATTCTGATTTTAACCCTTGCTGCGGCAGAGGCGTGTATCGGTCTTGCGATTGTCCTTCAGTTCTATCATCGCTTCCATCATTTGGATGTGGATGCTGCTAGTGAGATGCGCGGATGAGTTATTTATATCTAACAGTATTATTTCCGCTAATCGGTTTTATTTTATTGGCGGCAGGGCGTGATAAGCTCTCTGAAAATGTTGCAGCAATTATCGGTGTGGGTTCTGTAGGTTTATCTGCATTATTTGCATTGATTGCTGGTATGGCATTTACCAACAGCGGCCAACAGGTTTTTGTTCAAAACCTTTGGACATGGTTCAATGTTGGTGGTTTCGCTCCTGGCATTAGCTTACATTTAGATGGCTTATCTTTACTCATGATGGGCATGATCACAGGTGTTGGTTTCCTAATCCACATCTTTGCATCATGGTACATGCGTGGTGAAGAAGGTTATGCGCGCTTCTTCTCTTATTTCAACCTATTCGTTGCAAGCATGCTTGTGCTTGTATTGGGTGACAACTTAGCGTTGTTATTCTTAGGTTGGGAAGGCGTAGGTCTATGCTCTTACTTGCTGATTGGTTTCTATTATGCAAACCCTGCAAATGGTTGGGCAGCGATCAAAGCATTTACAGTTACCCGTGTAGGTGATGTATTCCTACTTATCGCTTTATTCTTGCTTTACCAACAATTTGGTACGCTTAATACTCAGTACATCGTTGAACACGCAGCAGAAGTCATGACGAAGAGTTCGTCACTTACTATCTGGACTGCATTAATGTTGTTCTTAGGTGCTGCTGGTAAATCTGCTCAAATTCCATTGCAAACATGGTTGGCAGATGCGATGGCAGGTCCAACACCTGTTTCTGCATTAATCCACGCAGCAACAATGGTAACGGCTGGTGTGTACTTATGCTGCCGTCTATTTAGCGTATTTGAGCTTGCACCTGAAGTGATGCAATTCATTTCGGTAACAGGCGCTGTAACTTTATTAGTTGCAGGTTTTGCTGCTCTCGTGCAAACAGATATCAAACGTATTTTGGCTTACTCAACAATGAGTCAGCTTGGTTATATGTTTATGGCTGTAGGTGCAGAAGCGTATCAAGCTGGCCTGTTCCACATGTTAGCTCACGCATTCTTCAAAGCATTATTATTCTTGTCTTCTGGTGCAGTTATTCTTGCTTACCATCACGAACAGAACATTTTCAAAATGGGCGGTTTGTTCTACAAAAACAAATTCCTATTTGCATGTTTCGCGATTGGTGGCGGTGCATTAGCAGCGATTCCATTCTTAACAATCGGCTTCTTCTCAAAAGATGCGATTCTTGGTGAAGTTTGGGTACAAGGTCAATCAATTGCTCTATACCACACTTTATATTGGGCTGGTGTAGCAGGTGCATTCCTGACTTCAATTTATACCTTCCGTTTAATCTGGGTTGTATTCTTCGGTAAAGAAAATACGCATTATCATGAGATTAAAGGTGCAACTTACTGGGCGCCATTAGGTATCTTGGCAGTATTGTCTACTTTTGTGGGTGCTGCATTAAAAGGTCCAGTAGCTGGTATTTTAAATACAGCAAAAATTCCTGAATTCCATGTTGCTGAACAATTTGTAGAAGGCATGCATGGGGCAGAGCATTTAGCTGTAGGCATTGCGCTTGTTGGTTTAGCTGTTGGTATTGGTCTATTTGCATTTGCTTACGGTGCAGTGAAATCGTTTGCTCAAACAAGTCTTGGTGCTGGCTTAGCTCATATTTGTCGTACTGCATTTGGTTTCGATGCGTTGTATGACATCGTTTTTGTTAAACCTTATTTATTCTTCGCCAAACTATTTGGTCGTGATCCAATTGATAGCTTGTGGCTTGTGCTTCCTGCGCTTGTTAAAGGCGGAAACAGTTTTACAAGCTCACGTCAAACAGGTTCATTGCGTGAATACGCATCAAGCATGTCACTCGGTGTAGTGGTGTTATTGATGATCTTGATCGTTATTCAGGTAGTGGGGAAATAAAATGGAAAACAATTTAATTTTACCCGCGCTGATCCTTGTTCCGTTCATTGCAGGTTTTACTTGTTGGTTAGTCGATAAACTCGACAAAACTTTGCCACGCTGGATCGCCTTAATTGGTATGCTCATTACTTTGGGCCTAGGTCTTGCACTTTGGCAAAGTGGTACTTATACCTATGAGTTGGGCTCAAAAGTCCCAACTTGGTCAGCTGAGTTTTATTTACCGTGGATTAAATCTCTCGGTATTGGCATTCACTTAGCAGTGGATGGCTTGTCTTTACTCATGGTTTTGTTAACAGCTTTACTTGGTGTACTTGCTGTTGGTTGTTCATGGGGTGAGATTCAAAAGAACGTTGGTTTCTTCCACTTAAACTTATTATGGAGTTTAGGTGGCGTTATTGGCGTGTTCTTGGCAATCGATTTGTTCCTATTCTTCTTCTTCTGGGAGATGATGCTTGTACCAATCTACTTCTTGATTGCGTTATGGGGTCATAAAGGTTCAAACGGCCGTTCACGTGTTTACGCTGCAACTAAGTTCTTCTTATATACGCAAATCGCTGGTTTAGTGATGTTAATCGGTATCCTTGGCCTTGTGGTCTATGGTTACATGATGACAGGTATGATCGGTTTTGATTACAACTATTTATTAGCTGTAGCGAATCGTTTACCTGCTGGCTTCGCATATGGTTTCATGATCTGCTTCTTTATTGGTTTTGCAGTGAAGTTACCAGTTTTCCCATTGCATGGCTGGTTACCAGATGCCCATGCTCAAGCTCCTACAGCAGGTTCTGTAGACTTGGCTGGTATCTTGATTAAAACAGCAGCATACGGTTTGCTCCGTTTTGTAATTCCATTCTTCCCGGCAGCTTCTGCACAGTTTGCAGATATTGCGATTATTTTCGGTTTGATTGGTATTTTCTACGGCGCTTGGTGTGCTTACCAGCAAACTGACATGAAACGTTTACTTGCGTATACGTCGATTTCACACATGGGTTTCATCTTACTTGCAATCTATGCAGGTAATATTTTGACCTTCCAAGGTCTAATGATCATGATGTTGGCACATGGTTTGTCATCTGCTGCATTATTCATTATGTCTGGTCAAATCTACGAGCGCTTGCATACACGTGATTTGCGTTTGATGGGTGGTCTTCGTGGTCAACTCCAATACTTACCATTCTTCTTAATGTTCTTCGTAGCTGCTCTTGTTGGTGTGCCTGGTTTAGGTAACTTTATTGGTGAATTCCTGATTTTGATGGGTTCATTTAATAAATATCCTGCCTTCACGATTCTTGCTTCTATCAGCCTTGTATTTGCAGGTTTATATGGCTTGATCTTGATTCACCGTGCTTTATTTGGTGAGCCAAACCCTGAACAAAAGCAACACTACACTAGTCCATTAAAAGACTTATCTGCTCGTGAAGTTGTTATTTTGATGATTTGTGCGATTGGTCTCGTTTGGCTTGGTATCTTCCCACAAACATTCTTGGATGTATCTCATTCAAGTATGCAGTGGTTGGTCAATAGTTATGTGCCAGTACAAGAAGTCGTTGAAACTGTTCAGCAAACAGCTACTCAACTTGACCATGTGGAGATCCAATAATCATGAACTTCACAGTATCATTCTCTACGCTTATGCCTTTAGCACCGGTGATGATTGTTGCTTTGACAACAGTCGTCGTCATGTTGTTAATTTCAATTAAACGTAACCATAATTTAATCGCAACAACTTCTGTTGTCGGTTTAAACCTTGCTGCACTTTATATCTTGCTAGAACTATTTGGCGGTAAATTTGTACCGGCAAATGTGATGGGCATGTTTATGGTTGATCCATTTACTTTGTTCTATCAGTTCATGATTCTAGTTGCATCATTGGCTTGTTGTACTTTGTCTCATGCTTATATCGAGACTTATAAAGACAACCGCGAAGAACTCTATCTTCTGTTACTTGCTTCTGTAGCTGGTGCAATGTTGATGGTTGCAAGTTCTCATTATGCATCTTTCTTCATTAGCCTTGAGTTAATGTCGATTCCTGTATATGGCTTACTTGCTTATACATATCAACGTAGTCAATCGCTTGAAGCGGGCATTAAGTACCTTGTGCTTTCTGCAACAGCTTCTGCAATGTTGTTGATGGGTATGGCGTATATCTACGCTTATACTGGTTCGCTTTCATTCTATGATTCTGTTCAAGCTTTATTTGGTGCAATCAAACAGCCAATGGTGTTATTAGGTTTAGCACTCATTATCTTTGCTGTTGCATTCAAATTATCGCTTGCACCGTTCCACAAATGGACACCAGATGTATATGCAGGCGCTCCAGCTCCAATGGCAACTTTCTTAGCGACTGCTGCTAAGGTTGCGACAATTGGTTTGTTCGTACGTTATTTGCTTGCTTCTGGCGCAATCATGGTGAACTCGCTAGTGACTGTTTTGACAATCATCGCTGTATTGTCAATTTTAGTCGGTAACTTGCTCGCTGTTCGTCAAGTGAACTTAAAACGTATTTTGGGTTATTCATCTATTGCTCACTTTGGTTATTTGTTAATTGCCTTAATCAGCATGACATATGCAAGCTTAGGTAGCGTAACTGTGTATGTGGTGACTTATGTCTTAACAACTATTGGTGCCTTTGGTGCAGTAGCGTTAATGTCTAGCCCATATAACAACGTAGATGAAGCACAAAGCCTTGCAGACTACCGTGGTTTGTTCTGGCGTCGTCCAGTACTTACAGCGACATTAACAGTCATGATGTTATCTTTGGCTGGTATTCCATTAACAGCAGGCTTCATTGGTAAGTTCTTGGTTGTTATGGCTGCTGTAACGACTCAACACTGGTTCTTAGCTGCAATGATTATTGTAGGTAGTGGTATTGGTTTGTATTACTACTTACGTGTGATGGTTGTTATGTATATGACTCCACCTGAAACTCCTCGTATTGATGCTGATGCACATTGGGGACAAAAAGTGGGTGGTTTAATGGTGTTGGCTGCTGCTGCATTAGTAATTATTTTGGGTGTATATCCAGATCCAATGATTAATTTGGCGTTAAAAGCAGAAATTTTATCTCCATTACATTTCATGCTTTCACAACAGCAATAATTCTTGTGTACAAAAAAGCCTCCAAATATGGAGGCTTTTTTTTATTGATAGTTAAAAAAAGATTATAATAAATACGTTTTTATATTTTTAGGTAACATCTGTGGCCATTCAAGAAATTCGTCACCCACTTATTCGTCATAAATTAGGTTTATTACGTCGTGCTGACATCAGTACTAAGAATTTCCGTGAGCTTGCTCAAGAAGTGACTATGTTATTGACATATGAAGCAACCAAAGATTTACCAGTTGTGGATTGTGAGATTGAAGGTTGGGCTGGCAATGTTACTACTCAGCGTATTGCTGGTAAAAAAATAACGATTGTACCAATTCTACGTGCAGGTATTGGTATGCTTGATGGCGTACTTAACCTGATTCCAAGTGCCAAAGTCAGTGTGTTAGGTCTTGAACGTGATGAGGCTACTTTAGAAGTACGTACTTACTATAAGAAGTTAGTTCCAGATGTGGCTAACCGTATTGCGATGATTATTGACCCAATGTTAGCAACGGGTAATTCTTTAGTTGCTGCCATTGATGTGCTAAAGGCAAGTGGTTGTAAAGATATTCGTGTTATGGTGTTAGTTGCAGCTCCTGAAGGAATTGCAAAAGTAGAAGCAGCACATCCTGATATTCAGCTTTATACTGCATCTATTGATGATGGCTTAAATGAACAAGGTTATATTGTTCCTGGTTTAGGCGATGCTGGCGACAAGATTTTTGGTAGTGTTCAAAAAGATTAATTTTTGACATAGCAATAAAAAGAGACTTCATCAAACCGTATATTTTTTTAAGAGCGGAATTGAAAGTCTCTTTTTATTTACCGCAACGATTGGATGGGAAAAAATAGGGGAAAGATCATGAAGCAAGAGTTTTATGTTGGAAGAGTAAAACAATATAACGCCGATAAGGGATTTGGTTTTATTTCAACCATTGAAGGAGATATTTTCTTTCATATTTCTGATTTCCCTGCATCAGAAGGTGAGCCGAAAAGAAATGAAAAAGTAAGATTTCTTGCAGCGGATAATCAGGGGAAATTTAAAGCGATCAAAATTGAGCGTGTTGACCCAAACCCTGCAAAAACTAAAAAAAATAAAATTTCGGAACACAATAAAGCGATCACCAGTGAGTTATTGTCAAATTTCCGACGCTAGGTGAACTAAGTCTTATGCATTAAAATTACTTAAATAATGTATTAAGCAATTACTTTGGTTGGTGTTTAAAAAAATTAAGAGATTTAGCATTAAGGGAGATATAAGTTTCCCTTAATTTTCTTAAAACGAATAATAAAATTAAAAAAAGGGGAAATATGAATCAACGGGGAAAAATCAAACGCAGCAAATTCAAGCTGAGTCCAAGTGAATACATCAGTATATTTACCGTTATTGTCTTAGTCATTGTTGCGTGTGTAAGTTTTATGGTATTGCACTATCGTCAGGAGGCTCAACAACGTGCATCACATGAGAAAGTGAAATTATTAATACAGCAACAGAAGCAGATTATTAAGGAACAGCGTGCAGCTTTGGGTAAATTACCGGATGTTCAACTTACTGAGAAAACGAAAAAGGCTTTAGCATTTACTCCTCAAACAGTTGCTTCTCAAACAGCTCCAGCCCCGGAACGAGTAAATGATGAAACATTAGTTTTTCATTGTGATGGGCGTGAGTATTGTTCGCAAATGCATTCTTTAGAAGAAGCACGTTGGTTTGTAAGAAATTGTCCCAACACTAAAATGGATGGTGATCATGACGGTGAGCCGTGTGAAAATGACTCACGATGGCATTAGAAAATCAGGCTTTAAGCCTGATCTTCATCGCAGAATTTTAAAAATGCTTTAAGGCCCGGACCTTGATATTTTTGGCGATGCACCAGCATATAAAGCGGACGGGTCAGTTGCCAAAATGGTGTATCTAAAATGACGAGCTGACCTTTTTCACTTAAAGGTTCAATTGCTAATCTAGAAATACAAGACATTCCTAAACCACCTGCCACTATTTTTAAGATTGCTTCATTGTGACCAAGCGTTAAGCGAATGTTGGCATCGGGTAGATCTTGCAAAATAGCATTATCAAAGACTTCTCGAGTACCAGAACCTTCCTCACGTAATATCCATTCTATGTCATGAAAATCTTGAGGTGTAAGTGGGCGATTTAAACGTGTTAAAGGATGATCTGGTGAACAGCACACTGCTAATTCATCATCGCGCCAATGAATACATTGGAGTTGAGGTAAGTGACAAGAACCTTCAATTAAAGCTAAATCTAATTGGAACTGATTCACAGCTTCAATCATTTGGCGTGTGTTACCTACTTGAAGTTGTAAATGTGCTTGCGGATGACGCTGTAAAAAGTTAGCCATTAAATCAGGCATTAAATAGTCACTGATAGTTAGGGTCGCCCCAATACGAAGGTCAATGCTTTGTAACTCACCTTTTGCAGCTTGTTCAAAAGCTTCACAGCGCCCTAATATCTCTAATGCTTGTGGAAGTAAAAAACGTCCAAGATCATTTAGTTGTAAGCGCTTCCCTAAACGATCAAACAAAGGAGCACCTAAACCGTCTTCTAAATCAGCTAAAGCCATACTTGCTGCACTTTGCGTCAGTCTGACCGCATCACTGGCTTTAGTAACGGTTCCTTCTTGGGCGACTGCTACAAAAACAGCCAACTGGCGTAATGTCATCCGCATGTTTAAAAGCCTTAACGTTTAAAAGTATTCATTATTTCGGCTGTCATGCTAACATGAGCGCACTATTTCATGCCACGTTGAAATCATGTCAATTGAAAAATTTAGCGTAGAAAAAGTTTTATCTGTTCATCGTTGGACCCCAACACTTTTCAGCTTTACCATGACTCGCCCTTCACATTTTAAATTTACCGCAGGTCAGTTTGCGCGTATAGGTTTAAAGGTGGGGGAGGAACTGGTTGTTCGTGCTTATTCGGTGGTGTCTTCTCCATTTGATGAAACGCTAGAGTTCTTCTCAATTGTTGTACCAGACGGTGCCTTCACCTCGAATCTACAGCATTTGAAAGTCGGTGATGAGCTATATTTAGAAAAAATTCCATATGGCTATCTGACTTTGGCGCGTTATCAGCAACCTTTACCGCATGATTTATGGTTATTGGCAACAGGTACTGGTTTGGCTCCATTTTTGTCAATGTTACAAGACTTTGAAACTTGGTCTAATTATCAAAAGATTAATTTGGTCTACAGTGTACGTACAACAGATGAATTGGCTTATGTTGACCGTATTCAAGAGATTGCCGAAACTTTTGGCGAAGGGCATGTAGGTTTTAAATTTATTCCAATTATTACCCGAGATCCATCTGCGCCGTTGCATGAACGTTTACCGATATTAATTGAAAATGGTGAGTTAGAAAAAGCAGCAAGTCTGGAACTTAATTCAGCAACCAGTCATGTCATGCTATGCGGAAACCCACAAATGGTTGACGATACCAAAGAGGCTTTAAAACGCCGCGGTTTGACGATGAATCGTCGTGGTGAGGGAAATATTGCAGTAGAGAATTATTGGTAAAAACCGAAAGTAAAAATATTTTAGAGAATTTTTATGGATATGTTTATTAATGGACAAACATATCCATAAATTCACGAATTTCTGAAATTGCACTGTCTACATCTGTTGAAAGCCAAGTTGGCTCAAAAAGCCCCGCATAATATTCAAGACGATCTTGAGGAACAACCAAACGAACAGGGCAGTCTTCTTCAAGTAAACGCCATGGTAAAATAGGCACTTCGTTGTCCAGAAATACATTGATATTACGAATATCAACAATCATCGCATTAACACATTCAGGGAATGGCATGACCGAGAACTCTTCGGTACGGCGACGGAAATACTCAAGATCACCCCATTTGAGCTCATAGCTTGGCTTATTAAATTCAATAATACCAATGAGATGGTCATCTCTTGTCTGATGCAAATAACATTGATGTGTGACGTCAGTGTCGAGATCAAGAGTTACGCTTTGCTGACGATACATCATAAAATTGAGTAGCTTTAAAACAAGGGGGCTTATTATAGCCTATTTTATAAAAAGTAAGCGCTAAAACATATTGTATTACAAATCCAACTTCGCAAAAGAATTTGAATAAAGTCAGAATATTTTTTATATAGTCAAAAATAGAGTGGCTAAATTTTATACTAAAATTATTTTTTTTAAAGTAGAGTTTTGCAAACCTAGTCACCTTCGCATAATGCTTTTTCACACAATGCAACAAATCAAATTGTTATGATGAATATAAAGTTAATGATAATAGAAGAGGGGAAAGAAGATGCATGATTTTTCAAAACCACCTCATGTGACGAGTCCTGAAGAGACTGCAAAAAAAAGAAGATTGCCAGTTTATATTTTAATTATTGTAGGGCTTTTTCTTCTTGCGCTTATTGTTTATATGGTTGCTGAACATAACCAATCACCAAAACAAGAAGCGGCTTTTCAACATGAGACTACACCACATGTCATGATGGGTAATTCTGATTTGAAAACTTACAAAGGATAGTAAGCTCACCAGTATATATCTATAGAAAGCCTTTAGGATGTGCCCTGAAGGCTTTTTTTGCAATCTTTTGCATCAATTTGTTGTATTTATGCAGAAGAATGTTGATTGAAAAATATTCAAAACATAAGGTGACATAGACCGCATTTATCGTCATTTTTTACAACGAACTGGTGTTTTTCATTTATTGATAACACTGAAAAGAACATAACAATTGAGGACATAACAATATGAATGAATTTTTTAATGGGCCTCGCGGCGCTCAGTTTGATGCGATGTATTACTGGGATCAGTTTCATCCTATTTTAGCTGCAATTGTCATCTTACTGGTTGGCTGGATAATCGCTTTATTAGTTGCGGCAGGGGTAAAAAAACTTCTGCAAAAATTAAATACGAATGCCAAATTATCTTCAGCTACAGGACGTACTCCCAACATAGAAGGCCTCGTCTCCAAAGTCATATTTTGGTTTATTCTGATTCTTGCTGTTGTCGCCGCTTTAAATGTGCTCAACATTAGTGGAGTGAGTGGGCCATTTAGCAATATGGTGAATCAGGTACTCGTCTATATTCCAAATATCATTGCTGCCGTGGTAGTGGGTTTCATTGGCTGGATCGTTGCTCGACTGGTGCGGGCAGGAATTACAAATGTGCTATCCAGAACGCAACTTGATGACAAGTTAAGTAGTGAAGTAGGGGTAGGGGGAATTAGCCAGAATATTGGTGAAATTCTTTACTGGCTTGTATTATTACTTTTCCTTCCTATTGTTCTCTCAATCTTAGGATTAACAGGTTTACTTATTCCTGTTCAAAATATGGTGAATGAGGCAATCGCCTTCTTACCAAATATCTTTATTGCTGGCGTTATCGTTTTTGTTGGTTATATCTTGGCAAAAATTGTACGCGGTATTGTTGAAGGCCTAATCAATAGCTTGGGTGTTCAAGCGCAAGCTGAAAAAATTGGTCTTTTCAAAAACTCAAATGTAGGCAAATTCTTAGGTTCTTTTGTTTTTGCCATTATTATCATTACGACATTAATTGTGGCATTTGAAGCTTTAGGTATTGAGACTATTTCTCAGCCAGCGACAGCAATGCTCAATGAAATCTTGCAAGCGATTCCAAACATTATTGCTGCTGGATTAATTTTACTGGTTGCTTATATTGTTTCTCGTTTTGTTGGACGCTTGGTTGCCGAACTGATTGCGGGAACAGGTGTTGATGAAATCCCTGCAAAATTAGATGTACAACGCTTTTTAGGTCAAACTAAAGTTTCTGGCGCTGTGGGTTGGTTAATCGTGTTCTTTACGATGCTGTTTGCAGTTTCAGAAGCTGCTGACCGTCTTGGTTTTGAACAGATTAGTGGTCTAATTGCAATGTTTATCCATTTCGGTGCAAACATTCTATTGGGCGCTGTAATTTTGGTTATTGGCTTCTGGCTTGCCAATGTTGTGGCAAATGTGGTGCAACGCGGTGAATATAATAGTTCACGTTGGTTAGGTAGTTTGGTTCGTGTCTTAATTATTGGTTTAGTCCTTGCGCTTGGTTTAAAAGCGATGGGTATTGCTGATTCGATTGTGAACCTTGCATTTGGCTTAACTCTAGGTGCAGTTGCAGTGGCTTTCGCACTTGCATTTGGTTTAGGTGGTCGTCAACCAGCTGAAAGATTGCTGTCTGACTTGCTTGATAAAGCGAAAAAAGAAGCTAATCAACCAAATCCTTTATATCAACCACCTTCTACTACAACAGCAAGTACGTCTTCGGCTTCAACTCCGTCAACGACTACAACTGCACCATCAACAACAGTTTCATCTGATGCAAAACCAGCTGATTCTGCACAAGTAAATCCATCACAACCACCAGTAAATAAACCGTTTGGTTCTACTGGCGAAAATGATGAAATTTAGTAGGTGTAACTAATTTTCAGATAAACAGTACAAAAAATCTTTGATTTTTGTGATAAGTTCGACCACTCTATATTGAGTGGTCGTTCTGTCTTTGACAGCTATAAAAACAAATAAGTGAGGAAAATACGATGAAGAAGCCTGGTCGTTTTTTAGCACCTGTTGTAATTGCTGGGATTACCGTAGGTTTTTTAGCAAGTGCTTATAAATTTGTATTTAGCAAATCTGATTCATCAAAACAGGCAACAACACATACACGTGATGCTGACAAATCATCAAGTGATGCGAAAGCAGCAAATTAGCGTATTCAACAGTTAAACATATTGTGCTGCTGCATAAGCAGAAGACCAAGCCCATTGGAAGTTATAGCCTCCTAAGTGGCCGGTCACATCAAGTACTTCTCCAATAAAGAACAGTCCTTTCTGCTTTTTGCTTTCGAGTGTTTTAGATGAAACTTCGGTTGTATCAACTCCACCTAAGGTAACTTCGGCAGTACGATATCCTTCAGTGCCTGATGGTTTAACTGAAAAACCATGTAACTGCTCGGCAATATGTTCTAGCTGTGCATCACTCATATTACCAATTGCCATTTCGCTATGCTCGGGCCATATGAGTTGTTGTAGCTCTTGTACAATACTTTTCGCAGTAAACTCATTAAGAAGGGTACGTAATAAAACTTTAGGCTGTGCTTTCTTTTTATCTTTTAAATAAGTCGTTAAATCTTGGCTTGGGAAAAAGTCAATTTTAAAACTTTCACCGGTATTCCAGTAGTTAGAAAGCTGTAAAGAACTTGGCCCACTTAATCCACGATGGGTAAATAATAACGCTTCAGTAAAGCTATTTTTTGAATTGCTTAACGTGACATCTAAAGCATTACCACTTAAGCGTGTGGTGACTTCTTTAATATGATCCGAAAAAGTAAAGGGGACTAAACCAGCGCGGGTTGGGAAAACTGTATGCCCAAATTTTTGTGCCAATTCATAGCCAAAACCAGACCCACCCAAAGTCGGAATAGATAAACCGCCTGTAGCAACGACTAATGACTCACAGTTAAATCGACCTTGGTTGGTGTGTACAGAAAAACCGCCTTGTTCTAATGGATCAATCTGCCCAACTTCACAATGGGTCTGGATTTCAACATTGTTGGTTTTATTACACTCACTCACCAACATCTCTAAAATTTCTTTAGCGCCGTTTAGGGTAAATAATTGGCCGTGTTTACGTTCTTCATAGGCAATTCCATAATCACATACCAGACCAATAAAGTCCCAGTTGCTATAGCGTGACAGGGCAGAAATGACAAAGTGTGGATTATGAGAAATATAGTTGTCAGGCTCTACATACAGGTTGGTAAAGTTACATTTACCTCCACCCGACATTAAAATCTTTTTACCAATTTTATTGGCTTTTTCTAAAATTAAAACCGAGCGTCCTCGTTTAGCAGCATGTGCAGCCAACATGAGTCCAGAAGCGCCTGCACCTAAGACAATGACATCGACATGACTGTTAGACATAAGAGATTCTCGATTAATCGTGAAAATTAAAAAGGGGCATATACTACCATGTCAGCCCTTACTCGTGCTAAAGACATTTATGATGGTAGAGAAAACGTTAACTAAAAAAGAGTGAATTATTGGTCCGTTTTATTTCTTATATCTGCCTGTAAACCACCAGAATGAATAGCGAGAATACGAGTTCCTTCGGAAAAGTAATTATTTTTTATAAGGTCGGATAAACCGAACATCATTTTTCCCGTATAGATCGGTTCAAGATGCACAGCATATTGCGCTTCAAAACCTTTAATAAATGCAAATAGTTCAGGTGACGTTTTGGCATAACCACCGCAGCAATAAGCATCTGTTAGCGACCAATTTTGTTTTTTAGTCCACCGACGAATCTCTTGTTGTAAAAAGTCGCCTTTTAAAGCTGAAAATCCTAAGACTTTTTGATGTGTTGAACTTTTTTCAATAAGACCTGAAATTGTTCCGCCAGTTCCTACCGCACAGCAAATCACATCATATTTCTCTAAATCACTCTGACTAAGAATTTCCTGACAACCTTGAACTGCTAACTTATTGGTGCCGCCTTCAGGGATTATGTATGTTTCAGGAAACTGTTGAATTAACTGTTGAAGAAAGTTTTCATCATCTCTCAAACGATATTCATTGCGTGAGACAAAATGTAGCTGCATTCCTAAACTTTGAGCTTTTGCCAAGGTGGGGTTGAGAGGCTTACTCGCTAACTCTTCACCGCGAATAATTCCTATACTGTGTAAGCCAAAAAGGTGAGCTGCATAAGCAGTTGCAGCAATATGATTTGAGTAAGCCCCACCAAAAGTCAAAATAGTTGATAGACCTTGTTGTTTTGCGGCAAGCAGATTGTATTTTAGTTTGAAAAATTTATTGCCCGAAATTTGAGGATGAATTAGATCTATCCTTTTAATATCGAGATGAACAGATGAGGGGAGTTCAATGTGCTGATAGGAAATAGGTTGGGCAATGTGATCAAACATTAGAAATTGAGAAAAATAATGAATGATCACATTGTAGCTTTTTACAAAGAACTTTAAAAAGCTGATTAAGAACTTGTGTCGACAGAAGTAATCACTGACATGCCAGGGCGTAAGTGTTCCATTCCTTCCTGATTTGGGTCTATGGTGATACGCACTGCAATACGTTGAACAACTTTGGTAAAGTTTCCTGTCGCATTGTCTGGCTTTAAAACACTAAACTCGGAACCCGCAGCAGGCGAGATTTGCTCAACATGGCCTGTAAATTTTTTGTGGTTCATAGCATCGACTGTAAACCATGCTTTTTGACCAATTCGCATATTGGCAATTTGGGTTTCTTTAAAGTTAGCAATCACCCAAGTTTGCTGTGGAATTAAGTAGAGTAACTGTGAGCCTGCTGCTACATATTGCCCAACGCGAGGGTTTACTTCACCAAGTTGACCATCCATTGGAGCAACAATGACACTGTAGTCTTTGGTGGTTTGCGCTTGGTCTAACTGTGCTTTAGCGCTGGAAACTTGTGCTTCTAAGCCAGCTTCTGCGACCTGTGCGGTTTTTAAAGCCTCTTTTGCAACTAAAACATTCGCTTCTGCTTGCTTAAGGGCTGCGAGATTATTTTCGGCGTCTGCTGCGGCTTTATCTTGCTCAGATTTAGAGGCTGCACCACTATTTCCTAACTGCTGATAGCGTCTAAGCTGTGCTAAAGAGAGTTCGTATTGAGCCTTCACCTGATCTACTTTGGCTTGCGCCGCAACAATATCAGCTTGTTTTTGTGCGATGGATTGGGTTTGATTAGCTAAAGTATTTTTAGCCTGTTCAACGCCTGAAGCCGCTTGTGCTACTTTTTGATCGTAAGTAGTGGCATCAATATGCATTAATACTTGACCCTTTTTAACATGGTCAAAGTCTTTCACTAATACATCTTTAACATAGCCATTAATTTGTGAAGATAAAACAGTGGTTTTACCTTTGACATAACTATTGTCTGTTTGCTGTACACTCGTTGCAAAAGGCCCAATTCTCCATGCCCATAAAATCACTAAAATACCAATAATAAGAACACCTAACATCCATAAGAGGGTTGAGCGTTTTGTTGGAATCAGTTTGCTTGCAGGTGCAGGTGTTGGCTCATTATTAGATGTTTGAGCAGGGCTTTGTTCCGGTTTATTTTGATCATCTGACATATATCAATCTCAATTTCTGTTTCATCAATAACGAAAGCCATTAAGGACGGCTAATTCCTCTGCGTTGTAGATATTTACTACGCGCAATATTAAATCCACCCCATAAGAGCAATGCGATAGCAAAAATACCGTTTAACGCAATAACATCATTGTAGGCACGCACTTGTGCTTCACGGGTGACCACTTGATTGAGTGTGCGCATGGCCTGAGCCGTTTGTAATGCCGGGTCATTTGTTGTGATGGCTGCACTACGTTGATAAGTGGAGAGCCTTTGAGAAACTAACGGGTCGGATTGTTCTAAATCTTTAATAATCTCGACTTGATAGTTTTGCGTGCGGTGTTGTTGATAGGTCGAGAAGAAAGAAGACCCGACCAGACCACCAAAGGTTTGAGTTGCAGAGAACAGCACAATAAAAGTCACTACATATGAAGGACCTTTTGCTAAAGTTTGAGCAAAGCCAATAAGCAGTAATGGCCCAATAAATAAACCACCTGCAAAACCCACTAAGAATTGACTTGCAAAAAAGTTCACAGGTCGAACATCACTGGTTAAGTGATAATCTAGTCCACAGGCAACCAGAATCAAGAACTCTGCAAAAAGTAAGTGGAAGATAATTCGTTCGCGTGAAAAAGTCAGTGCACTAAATAATGTTCCGCTTAAAATCCCGATAAATATCACAACATAAAGAGGCACAAACTGATCAGGCCCCATTCCCATGGCTTTTAAGAAGTTAACAGCAGCATAGCTTTGCTCTGACATTAAAAGCCGAATCGCAAAAGCACCAAAAATAAAACGTAGTGTCGAAGCAGTACCTAACCAACGTGTCATAATTAATGGATTGGCACGGTAGTGTTCGTAAAGTAAACCTAAAACAACTAAGCTAAAACCTGCAATTAATATATAAGCAAGCCATTCGCTATTAAACCACCACAGAATTGGGCCTTGTGTAAGCACAATACATAAGCATGCAAAACCAGGAGCCAGTAAAGCAAAGGTAAAGAAATCCTGCTTCTCAAACACATAAATACGTAAGCTGCGTGGTAGTTTCAATGAAACAACCATGGCTAAACAACAAAGTGCTAAACCAAGCTCAAAGGTATATAGAACAGACCAACTGTCTGTATTAACAAGAAATGGAGAAATAATCCAGGCGAGAGGAACACCTAACTGCTGAAAACCAAAGGCAATGTATATACCTTTTGCCATGTCAGCTTTTTTAAAAGCTTGCATGGTGTAATACATACCTAAGGAGCTTAGTGGTGCACCTGCTAAACCAGCTACAACCCGTGCGAACAGCGCCATTTCATAGGTATGTACAAAAATATGTAAAACAAGAACCGCAATAAAAATGACGAGACCTATTTCTGAAAATACTCTCAGACCATATTGTTGACGGGCCTTAAACAAAATCAGGTTTGAACTGACATTTGCCATAACATATGCAGCAGGCAGCCATGCAGCTTCGGAAGGGGTTAGGCCATACTCACCTTGAATTAAAGGCAAATTTGCCGTGATAAAGCCATTACTTAAGCTTGCCGAAAGAGCAACGAATAGGCCAATGAAAAAATAGATAAAACGTTTAGGTACAGAATGTGCAATCGCTGCTGGTGAACCAGGTAGAGTCGGTTGTTCCTCTGGTGTCCAGTCAGGTGGTGTTTCTAAATAACGAGGCGTTTTACTCATTCTATCCCTCGAATTTTTTGTATTTGAATACCATTAAATAGTAATTCAATTGCTCGTTTTGCTAAGCGAGTCTGTTCTTCTGGCTCATGTCCTTGAAATGAAGAACCTAACATTGCAGTGACCATTGCATAGTCATTAGCAGTCAGATCAGCTCGACACAATTTTTGTTCTATCGCATTTTCAATCAGTGGTTTAAGTGCATTATTTCGCCTTTCATAAATTTTTAACATAATTGGATCTTGTCGATCAATCACTCTCCAAAAATCTTGCAAAATTGCGAGTTTGGGAAGCTGTGCAATATGTCCTTCAATTAAACGAAATAATCCATCCTCGAATTGTTGAAAATGAGCAGCTTTTTGCTCTAGCTGTGTAATCGCGCGCTCTAAAAGAGCGCTAATTAAAGCCTTACGATCACAAAAGTTTCGGTAAAAGGTTGCTCTACCTACACCTGCATGGTCAATGACAACTTGTAAAGGCACATTAATGCCATGAATACGGAAACATTCTTCGGCTGCAGTGAGTAATTCATCCCGATTATGGGCTGCAATTTTTTGACGCTTACTCATGTCATGGATTGGGGAGATTTAAAGATGATATATTTAACGGACATTTTTGTCCGTTGTGAAGAGATAAATTGTAAAAACATGAAAATTCAATTTTTATCATTTATATTTTTCCATTTTTATATGTGTCATAAAAAGCTGCTAGAATATCGCCAAATTGCATGATGCTAGGTCAATACAATGTTTGAGTCCCTTATTCCTCTTTTTTCAATTGCGATGGCATTGATGCTTGGAGCAATAAGCCCTGGGCCGAGCTTTATTTATGTAGCACAAAATTCAATTTCTAAATCACGTAAACATGGTTTGTTTACTGCTTTAGGTACAGGTACGGGGGCTGCTCTTTTTGGTTTTTTAGCTGTCATGGGATTGCAGGCAGTTTTGTTGGCAGTGCCTTCAGCTTATCTAATTTTAAAAATTGGTGGTGGACTGTATTTACTTTGGCTTGCTTTTAAAATTATCAAACATGCCAAAGAACCAATTGCCATGGAAAATGATGGCAAATCAAAAATGACCTATAAACAGGCATATCGATATGGCCTGATTACACAGTTAAGTAACCCGAAAATTGCTGTTGTATTGGCGAGTGTATTTACTGCTTTATTGCCCAAAGAAATCCCAAATTATTACTATGTTGCATTGCCAGTGATTTGTTTTATGATCGATGCGGGGTGGTATTCATGTGTTGCAATGCTGCTATCTTCAGAGAAGCCAAGAACAATGTACCTAAAAGCAAAAACTGGCGTTGACCGGGTAGCTGGAAGTATTGTGAGTATATTGGGCTTAAAGTTAATTTTCTTCAAATGATAAGTCTTTAATTAAAATATCTAAAAAATGCAGAGCCAGCTATTTATAGACTGGCTTTATTTTTGAGTAAAATATATACAAATTGAAATATCTTTTTTAGTTCTTAACCATTTAAAAAGTGGTAACTTAATAAATAAAACAAAAAGAAATGAGGGTCACGCTATGAAAAAATTAATAGTGAGCATTTCTGTAGCTTTTCTTATCTTAACGACAGGATGTGAGATGAGAACAATGAGCAAGCAACAGCCAGCCAATGAGCGGACTATGAGCATAGTTGGTACGCCTGTTCATGAAAAAGATTACAAAATTTCTGATTTACAAGCCAACAATCATGAACAATCTAACTATTAAGTTACTCATAGGCTGCATCACTTACTGCATTTTAAATGTGGTAAGTGCCTGTGAGCCTGCATCTTTAGATTGGAAGCTTTTTCAAGAAAAATATGATGTAAATCATGATGGTTTGTACAGCTTAAAAGAGTTTCAACAGGTACAAGATTTCTATCCTTATCGTTGGCCTACGGATAAGCGTTTTCAGGGAGAGAATAAGCAAACAGAACTATTTCATTATTTAGATAAAAATAAGAATGGTTATTTAACAAATGAGGAATTGGGGAATATACACGTTTTACTTAGTAACCCTTGTGAAGGGCGGCCATGGACATAATTTAAATCTTCTTATAGATGTTTCTAGAAAATTTATAGTTAAAAAAAGCCCCCAAATTAGGGAGCTTTTTTATGAAGGCAAATTAAGACACTTTATCGCCAGGTTTTGCACCACTATCTGGAGAAATAATGAAAATACCTTCACCATTTCCAGCAGCAAGTACCATACCATTTGAAATACCAAAACGCATTTTACGTGGTGCGAGATTAGCAACCATCACGACTAATTTGCCTTTGAGGTCTTCTGGAGCATATTGGCTACGAATACCACTAAATACATTACGTGGTTCAGCTTCACCTACGTCTAACGTCAGTTGTAGCAATTTATCTGAACCTTCAACTGTACCTGCTTCAACGACTTGAGCAACACGTAAGTCAACTTTTAAGAAATCTTCAATACCGATAATTTCAGCTTCACCCACTGCTGGAGTAGGGGTTGCTTTTTTCTCGGCAGATTTCTCTTTTTTTGCTGTTGCTTTAGTTGCTTGTGGAGCAGGAGCACCTAAAGACTCTTTAGAAGCATCAACCATAGCCGCAACAGCTTTTGGATCAACACGCTGCATAAGAGGCTGGAACTGCGCAATTTCATGGCTTACAAGAATTTGTTTGCGTGATTCGAAATCGAAGCTTTCAAGTTTTAAGAAATCTTGAACTTGCTTCGCCAAGGTTGGAAGAACTGGCGCCAAGTACACTGCGAGTTGACGGAATAAGTTGATACCAACAGAGCAGACATCAAGAACTTGTTGTTCTTGACCTTCTTGTTTAGCAAGAGCCCAAGGCTTTTTCTCATCAATATATTGGTTTGCGCGGTCAGCAAGCGCCATAATTTCACGAATGGCTGTAGAGAATTCACGTGCTTCATATGCTTTAGCAATTGAATCACCGGCATCAATAAAGCTTTGTACTAACTCAGATTCAGCACATGTACTTGATAGCGTATTGTTAAAGCTACTATTAATGAACTTTGCACAGCGACTTGCAATATTGACGACTTTACCAACTAGATCTGAATTTACTTTCTGAACAAAGTCATCAAGGTTCAAGTCAGAGTCTTCAACTTTATCTGAAAGTTTAGAAGCGAAGTAGTAACGTAAATACTCTGGGTTTAAATGCTGTAAATACGTCTCGGCCTTAATGAAAGTACCGCGAGACTTAGACATTTTTTGTCCATTTACAGTCAAGAAACCATTTACGAACAATCCAGTTGGAGTGCGATAGTTCGCACCTTCAAGCATTGCAGGCCAGAATAAAGCATGGAAGTAAACAATATCTTTACCAATAAAATGGTAAACCTCATTTTGACTATCTTTTTTCCAGAAATCATCAAAGTTTAAGTCTGGACGTTTAGTTTTAATATAGTTTTCAAAACTAGACATATAGCCGATTGGGGCGTCTACCCACACATAGAAATATTTATTTGGGGCGTCTGGAATTTCAAAGCCAAAATATGGTGCATCACGAGAAATGTCCCAGTCTGCTAAACCCGCTTCAAACCATTCGTCTAATTTATTGGCAATTGAAAGAGGTAGACGACCTTCATCACGCGTCCATTTCTGTAAATATTCAGAGAAGTTTGGTAGTTTAAAGAAATAGTGATCTGATGATTTTTCAACAGGTGTTGCACCACTTAAAGTCGAACGCGGGTTAAGTAATTCGGTTGCGTTATAAGTTGTACCACACACTTCACATGAGTCGCCGTATTGATCTTCTGATTTACATTTCGGGCATGTGCCTTTAATGAAACGGTCAGACAAGAACATACCTTTTTCTGGATCAAATAATTGAGTTACAGGGCGAACTGCAATATTTCCAGCTTCACGGTTTTTAATATAGATATCTGTTGAACGAGCTTTGTTTGCATCACTATGAGTTGAATCATAATGATCGAAATGAACGCCAAAACCGTCAAAATCACGAATGTGCTCTTTTTGAACATTCGCAATTTGCTCTTCTGGGCTAATACCATTTGCTTCGGCACGTAGCATAATCGCTGTACCGTGAGCATCATCCGCACATACATAAGTCACGTCATGACCCATTGCCCGCATGGCACGAACCCAGATGTCTGCCTGGATATAACCGAGTAAATGACCCATATGAATTGGGCCATTGGCATAAGGGAGGGCATTGGTGACTAAAATTTTACGCACGGATCTCATTCTCTCATTCGTATTTATAAGGTGGAAGATTTTAACTGATGCAGGGAGATAAGCAAAGATTAATAATCTTTGTCTAAACATAAGAGGTAGCTACAGAAATGGGCATAAAGCCAGAAAGGATTTCTCTTTAGAACAGATAAACAAATCAAAAAATATTTGAATCTTCCTGTATTGTCTTTGTTTCAAATTGCAGTTACGGTCAGAAAACAAGCCATAACGATGTATAACTAATAACTTATTCAGGTAATTTTTTTAATTAACGATGAGGATAACAACGATGACTACTGAAAATAAATTAGATGAATTAAAGGCAAAAGCGGCTGATGCAAAAGTACAAGGTGAAAAAGCTTTGGAAGATTTAAAAGAAAATGTAAAAGAGAAACAAGCTGCTGGCAAAGAAGCTGTTGAAGATAAAGTAGATGAATTGAAAGCGAAAGCAGCAGATGCAAAAGCACAAGGTGAAAAAGCCTGGGAAGATTTAAAGGAAAATGTAAAAGAGAAACAGGCCGCTGGTAAAGAAGCTGTTGAAGATAAAGTAGATGAACTAAAGGCAAAAGCAGCAGATGCAAAAGCCCAAGGTGAAAAAGCCTTAGATAATTTGAAGGATAATGTAAAAGAGAAACAGGCGGCTACAAAAGAAGCAGTGGAAGAGAAAGCCAGTGATTTGAAGAGCAAACTTGATGATGCTCAGCATAGTCTGCAAGACAAATTTGATCACCTGCGAACTGAAGCAGCTCATAAACTTGATGATGCTAAAGCAAAAGCAGCAGAATTAAAGGAAGAGGCTGCATCAAAATTAGATGAGTTAAAAACTCAAGCAACTGCAAAGTTTGATGAATTGAAGAAAACGGCAACAGATAAACTCAATAAATTGAAAAATCACGATTCTGCTGAATAAGCTGATTTAAACAAAAATTCGTGCTCCTCACTCAAATGATGAGGCTTTAAAATTAGCAATTATTCATTTCGAGTTGAGCGAGTGCGGATCAATACTGTTACACTAGCTCCAACAAGCTGTAATGATCTGTTTTTGGAGTAAACAATATGTCTTGGCTTTCTTCATTAAAGTCTGTTTTTTCACCCGCACAAGAAGTGAAAGAAGATGAAATCCAAACCGTACTCCAAAACTATTTACTACCTCATTCAAAAGATGCCTTAAAAGAGCGCATTAGTCAGCTTCAGGTACAAGGCCGAGTTTTACAACTCACCATTAATACCTTTCCAGATGAAAAAGAGTATTTGCAACAAATTCATGATGATTTGGCTGGAGCTTTGCAAAAGTGTGGTATTGAAGAACTTAACTTACATGTAGTTCAACAAAAACGTCCTGCTCAAGAAAGTTCAGGCCAAGGCTGCTCATCTAAAGCGCCTAAAGAAAGTGCGAACTTACCTCCTGTGCTTGATGCCTCACCTAAATCTGAGCCAGATCCAAACAATCCTCCGATTCAAAAAGCTGCTCCACAACAAAGAGATGTTCCACTTCATCCTCGGATTAAAAACGTCATTTTAGTTTCATCTGGGAAAGGTGGAGTTGGTAAGTCAACAACTACTGTCAATTTAGCACTTGCCTTACAGAAAATGGGGCTTAAGGTTGGGGTATTAGATGCCGATATCTATGGCCCAAGTATTCCAACCATGCTGGGTAATGCAGGCAAAACACCTCTTATTGAAAGTGAAAATTTTGTACCTTTGGAGGCATATGGTATGGCTGTGCTTTCTATTGGACATTTAACAGGCGACAACAATACTCCTGTTGCATGGCGTGGACCAAAAGCAACCGGTGCTTTAATGCAATTGTTTAACCAAACACTTTGGCCAGATTTAGATGTACTCATGATTGATATGCCGCCGGGTACCGGTGATATTCAACTTACGCTTGCACAGCGTATTCCGGTTACAGGGTCAATTATTGTTACTACACCGCAAAATGTTGCTTTACTGGATGCGACCAAAGGAATTGAGCTGTTTAATAAAGTTGGCATACCTGTATTGGGTGTAGTTGAAAATATGTCGACTCATATTTGCTCGAATTGTGGACATGAAGAACAAATTTTCGGCATTGGTGGTGGTGATAAGCTTTCCGAGCAATACCATATTCCATTATTAGGTCGTTTGCCTTTAAATGCTCAAATACGTGAACACGCTGATGAGGGTAAACCAAGTGTTATAGCAATGGATGACGCAGCTGATAGCTACATTGATATTGCTAAAGCTGTGTGGCAACAAATTGAAAAAATTCCTCAACGCACGCGTGATGATAAACGAATCTTTTGATTCAACTGACCCAGCTTTAAGCTGGGTTTTTTATTGGTTGGTTAAAAGAAAAAATTAAATTACTGAATCTAAATAACAAAGCTGAACTTGAAATTGGCATATAGATTGCTACTTTACGCTTTTAAAAAGAAATAGGTGAGAAATGCAATTTAAATATACTTTTGGCGTTATCAGTTTATGTAGCGCTTTATTTTTGGTTGGATGCAACGACGATCTTTCAACAGTGTCCCAAACAACGCCAGTTGAAGAGCAAAAACAGAAATTACAGCCGATTATTATTCAAGGCGCCTTGCCTGTAGAGTCAAAACAGATGGCTTCTAAATTACAGAATGTGACTGTTGAAACAGTAGGTGGGTGGACATTCTGGAAAGGAACTTACAATGGTTACCCAATGGTGATTTCTAAAACACGCATGGGCATGAGTAACTCTGCTGCTGCAACAGCTTTGGCCATTGAGCGCTATAAGCCGATTGCAATTATTAATCAGGGGACGGCAGGTGGTCATGACCCAGATCTACACGTTTATGACATTGTTTTAGGAAAATATGCAACCAATATTGGTGCGTTTAGAACGCCTAAACAGCCATTAGGTGGCGGTTCAAACTCACTTACATGGGTTGAGGCCTTTGATGTTTTGCCAACAGATGAATCTGACCCAGAACCGATCGCAATACGCAAATTTGAAGGTGATCAAGAGCTATTAATGGCGGCGCATAAAGTCCGTTATGATAAAGGTGAGGTAGTCGAAGGAACGATTGGCTCGGCAGATGTGTGGAATAATGAGCTTGACCGAATTCAATTTTTCCATCAGCGTTATGGTACTTCTGTTGAGGAAATGGAAGCAGCATCTGTTGCACAAATCGCAAGTCAGTTTAATGTTCCTTTCTTAGGAATTCGGATTTTATCTAATAATATTACTAATAATGGAGCGTATGATCCTGGTACAGGAGAGGCTTGCCAAGACTATGTGCTTAATGTAGCAGAAGAATATATGAAATCTAAACTACCAAAATAATAATTTAACTATAGGCAAGAAGATGGGTTCTTATAGGGCATCTTCTTGTCTTTTATGACCAGGTCTACTTTTCCAATTTCGGATGACCATCCAACGCCAGAAAACTTCAGTCACTATGTACAGTATGATTGCAAAGACAAAAGCTTCAACTATAAGCCCGGTCATTAAAATTTTAGCGAGGCTGAAATCTATATGACCATGACCAAAATGAGTAATCCATCTAGAAATCTGATGAAGTACGCCTAGGAGCATCTTTTTATTGATCATATGTACATGATAAATATGTGAACCAAACCAGAATCCAACATATAAAATAGGAACTAATGTGAGAGGGTTACTAAGCCAAGCAAGCATTAGGCTGATGGGTAAATTCACCTCAAACAGCAATACGGCCATCACAATAAAAACGCTATGAAATGGAATAGGCAGTAAACCAAAAAATGTTCCTACAAAAACCGCTCTTGTAATCGATTTACGGTTGACATACCAAAGCACTGGATTAAGGGTTTTTTGCCCAAAAATCCTTAAAAATTTCATATTTGAAACTTTCTCTGGAGAAGGAAGCCAAGACTGAAAAAATTGCTTTGCCATAATCATAGAATAGTAGAGCCTGGTGACTCATATAAACACAAAAAAACAATATATTAATTGAAACTTATTAAAAGCTTAAAAATTAAACTTACTGCTGTAATAATTCATTATAGATCTTTTCAACTTAAAAATAGATTTAAAATAAAAATACTTATATTACTTAATACAATTTGGCACGCAAAGCTCGACAACTGACTCTAAAGTTTTTTAGCTTAAGCTTCTTTAATTTTTTGTATCTATTTGTTTAATAATAATATTTACTTTTACCGTGTTAGTGTTTTAAAAAATCGTCTTACAATTAGATTTTGCCTTCATAAAAGATATCTATTAATCTGAGATGACTACATTGTGAGGTCATTAAATGATTTCATGGCTTTTTATTGGCTTAGTTGCCACAATTTTACTTACCCCAGGCCCAACCAATACTTTACTGGCATCATCTGGTGTACAAGTTGGTTTTAGGAAGTCTGCTAAGTTAATTCCAGCAGAAGTTCTTGGATATATTATTTCGATTTCCGCTTGGGGCATGTTAATCGGGAAAGTTTCTGCAACACTTCCTTTCTTACCTCCTATGCTTAAATTGCTAAGTGCTTGTTACATTATTTTTTTAGCGATTAAGTTATGGCACACAGCAAATCAACAATTTGAGTTAGATCAGCCAACTATTCGACCACGTGAATTGTTTTGTGCAACTCTATTGAACCCTAAAGCATTACTTTTTGCTTCTGCAATTTTTCCTGTTACAGCATGGACTGATTTTCATATTTATCTCATTCATATGCTGGCTTATTTGGCTTTAATTACACCGATTGCTTTATTTTGGATTTTTTTAGGATCAATCTTGGCAGCTAATAAAGTAAGTTGGTTAAATCAGACGAATTTACAAAAAACAGCTTCGCTGGTTTTGGTCAGCTTCTCAATTCCGATTAGCTATTCTGCTTTATTAAACCTTTAAAAGTCTTGCTGGGCTCTTCTTGTCACGAAGAGTAGCCACCATTGTTTTCATAATTGCTTTTTTACGTTAAAGTACGTCGCAATCAATGAAATTACCTTTTGGATAGAAAATACATGGCTATTAAGTCTGATCGTTGGATTCGCGAAATGAGCGAAAAACACGGCATGATTGAACCTTATGCAGAGAATCAAGTCCGTTTTGATAAGAATGGCGAAAAATTGATTTCGTACGGGGTCTCTAGCTATGGTTATGACGTACGCTGTGCACGTGAATTTAAAGTTTTCACCAACGTACATTCTGCAATTGTTGATCCGAAAAATTTTGATGATAAAAGTTTTATCGATATTGAGTCTGACGTTTGTATTATTCCGCCAAACTCATTTGCCTTGGCGCGCACAATTGAATATTTCCGCATTCCACGTAATGTTTTAACTGTATGCTTGGGTAAATCAACTTATGCACGTTGCGGAATTATTGTAAATGTGACGCCTTTGGAACCAGAGTGGGAAGGTCACGTTACTTTAGAGTTTTCAAATACGACGAACTTACCTGCACGTATTTATGCGGGTGAAGGTGTTGCACAAATGTTGTTCTTTGAAAGCGATGAAGTTTGTGAAACATCTTATAAAGACCGTGGTGGTAAATACCAAGGACAAACTGGTGTTACACTTCCTAAAACCTAAGTTATTCTAACGTAGATTAAATTCTAAAAAATGGGTCACTTGAAGTGGCCCATTTTTGTTGAAAAATAAAGAAAGTGGCATTCATCGGAATATTTATAAATGAACGTTTTCTTTTGTAAAAAATGATATAAAATGATCAATAATTGATTTGTTTCTTTGAGTTGTATCACACAATTTAAATGGACTTAAATCATAAAAATCAGCTATAGGCATTTCTTTGTTTATTCAATTTAAGATTAGATTAAAGAAAGGAAAGCCAAATAAAAAGAAATTAAATTAGATTATGCCCCCAAGGATACGGAGGTCGGTCATGCGACAGTTTAAGTCTCTTCATTTAGCTATTTTAGCACTTGGAAGTTTATGCTTTTCTTCAGCTTATGCTGGTTCTACCTTAGTTCCAATGTCAGATGCTGAGTTGTCAGCTACTCGTGGCCAAGCCTTGATGAGTATGTCTTATATCGCACCTACCGATGCTGCAAGTAACTCCAGCACTAACGGAAACATGGGTTTTTATCGACTTGCCCTAGATGCCCAGTTAGAACTGAATGCTAATATTAAAAAATTACAATTAGGTTGTGGTGGCGTTAATGGAGCAGGGGCTTGTGATATTGATATCGATTATTTGAGCCTAAGTGGGGGCACTGTTGATAGTACTAGTGCGGAACGAGCTGCGTCCTCCGCCGTTATTACCAATCCATTTTTAGAGTTCGCGGTTAAAAACCCAAATTCTGCATCTACACGTGAAATACAAGGTTTCCGATTAAGTGCTAAATCTCTTTCTGGACTACTTACTTTTGGTTTACAAAATGGGGATGCTGCGAGTGGTATTAACTCTTTGAGTGGATATATGGTAACTAAACCAACGGGAGGCACGGTAACCACCAACCCATACTATGGTATTACTCAAGATGAGACAAACACGGCAATTACTGGTCAGGCAACAGTTATAGGTAAACTATATACAGTTCCATTTACATCTACTGGGTATAATCTGAATTTGGGAGCAGGCAGTGGAACACTGTCTATGGGACAGCAGGTTATTACGGGTAAACGTATAAATACGGCCAATTTAAATGCAAAAGCAACAGTTGGTGGTTTAGCTATTACTGGAACTTTAGATGCAACGGCCACTGTACTAGGACTTCCTATTCCCATTTCAGGTAATGTAACCGGGACAGTAAATAATTTAGATGTAAATGTAGCAATTAAACAAAGTCTGGGCTATTTCCATGCTGCGCAATTAAATGGATCTGCTGGTTATTTATCTGTACAGGGCGTGAATATTCTATGGCCAGAAGCTGCCTCTACTGCACAAACTGGATGGTGGCTAGAGCTTACAAATCCGATTGATATTGGTCAAATCACTCCTGCTGGTAGTGTTGATATTGCACTTTCTACAATTGTTGATGCTTTAGGACAGGTAAGCAAGTATTTAGATAAAAATCCTGTAGATTGTGGTTTATTAGCAAGTAGTTGTTTAATTGCAGGAAATCTTCCTGTGGGGACGGTTGACTTAACTGGTAAAACACCTGCTTCCATGACCCTAACCAATGTTGTTTTACAAAAACAGAGTTTTTCTGCTAACTGTTATGGTTCTTTAAAATTCTGCTGATTAATTTGTGTGTTTTAACCATTTTTCATTCATCGGAAAAATGCATTTTTGCTGATTTAATTTTGCATTTGAATAAATATTCAGCATAATGGAAATGTGGAAAGGTTGGCAATTTTGAAGTTTGCCCCTTGTGAGATGGAAAAGGAAATAATTTCATCACACTTCAAGGACTGTTAAAGAAAAAGAAATATGGTGCGCGGCATCGTATAAAACAGGAAGGTCACGATGACTACACTTAATTATACGGTCAGTTTTCAAAAAACCGTTTTAGCAAGCTTAATTGGCCTCTGTTTAAGTCAATCGAGTTTTGCTCTTGAAGAGCTTTCTGATGCCGGTTTAAGTGAAACTACGGGAGAGGGTATTGCAATATTACCTCAAAATGCATTCATGGTATTTCGTGGTGCTGGTCCAAATGAATCTGTAAATCAAATAATTACTGATCGTAGTAAAGATACAGGTTACATTAACTATGTACCTGTTGGGCCTTTGAGTGTGGCCGCTGCAGACACAAGTGGCAATGGTACTGTTGGACCCGAAGATAAAGCAGTCGGGAAAGCGGATATCTTTCTTTATGGTTTAGCACTTTCTAAGTCAGATGGTGATGCCAACTCACGTATTGCCAATACTGCAACAGCAGCAGCGATTTCAAGCTGGGGAACAGGTGCGAACCCTTGGGTATTTAAAGTAAAAACTGCGAACAATGTTCCTAACTTTAGTACTACCGATAGTGGTGTTTATCCTGTTACATATTTATCTTTAGAAGCTCCTTTATACCAACCCACAATTGATGGTGCAGCCGGAGCAGACGCATATAATTTAAAATTAGGTTTATGGGCAGATGCATTTGTACGGAACCCTAATATTGTAGCAACGACAAATGGTTCTTTAGCACAATTTCAATATGGTGATAGTAATGGATTAATTGGTACCAGTATTGATACAAGTCGTGCGAACCGTTTACGTTTACAAGGTATTCTAAATGGTTTTAGTCTCAATGGCAGCCAGATTAGCATGTTCCAAACGCTAGGAGGAGCAACCTCTGCTGGTGGTATGAGTCCTTTTTATAACAATACTTTGGGAATGTCTGGTTTAGTGCGCTTAAATACGGGCGATAGTAAAAATACGAGTATTGTGACTGAAAATGTTACGAGCCAAACCCAAACCTATGCAACGAGTGCGAATAATGGTTGGCAAACAGTACATGCTGGTGCAAATTCAACCTTAAGTACAAGCAGTAGTGGCGACTGTGGTAATAGTGGTACAGGAAGTTTTAGTACACTACGTGGATGTCGCTATTACGTAGAAAATCGCACAAGAACAGACACAAAAACATCAAGTAAGACACGAAGTGATTTTAATGATACTAGTAAAGTTTTACGATTGAGTACTCGTGAAACTTCAGATTCACCAAATGCATCCAATAATCTATATACACCAGCATTAGATGCAACTGGTGCTATCGCACCGAAGTTTGCTGATACTGAAGGTTTATATCTATACAATCCAAATATTAACTTAGTACTAGGTAATTTATATCAACCCCTTATTTTGGGTTCTGATGGCAAAAACTTTAGTATAGAAATTGCGCGAATTGCCAATAAGCCAGAAATATATAAGCAGATTTATACCGATTACACTGGAGCTGACACCACATATAAAGGTGCCACTTGTAACGTTTATTCTTGTGCTAATCCAACACACAGCAGTATCGCAATCGGGACAGTTTACAGTCCTGATAATGGAAAAACTCTGTTAGCAGATACGAGTGAAGGTGCAATTGGAGTCTCCTTTGGCCGCTTAATTTCAGCTGGTACACAAGTTTCTGGAACCTCTGCTGGTAGCCTAGTGTCATTGACCAACTCAGTGTCTGGAACAACATCTGCAACCATGACAGAAGTCCGCTACAAACAAAGACAACAGAATACTCAAATATGGAATCAAACTTATAGTTGTGGTTTGTTTAATTCAAACTGCGGTTATAAAACAGCTGGTTATTTATATCAGTGGGAATATAACCAAGGTACAGGTACTTGGGTGATTACAAACCCAACAGCAAAACCTGCTGATGCAGCAACTTGTTCTGGTGTGCTAGGATGTACAAGTACATCTGGTTCAACTCCAATGTATGGAACGGTTTCAAACCGTGACTGGAGTAATTCTGCTATTCCATGGCTCACATCAAGAAATGCAATCGTCAACGATTTTATTGGAAGCAGTAATGGTACCACTGGCTATGTAATTCCAACTGCCAATCAGGCACCTGCATTAAATAACATTACTCCTCTCAATAATTTAGGTTCTGCTGTGGTGGATGGCTTGCTCATTCAGCATTTAAAACTCACCACAAAAGGTCTATAAGAGGAGGATAATGCGATGAAAAAAATAACTGCTTTACTCCTTAGTCTTTGTGCAACTGCGACTCATGCAGAATTACAAACTTTGGACAACGATGCTTTACAGGCGATTAACGGCCAAGCTGGTGCTGATTTGTCTTTAATGCTCAATTTAAACCAGACCAGTAACAGCATATTTGATAATGGCAGTGGCGGCGTTTGTGAAAACGTAGAGTTCTGCCACATTGGTTTAGCGATTAATAAACGTTTTGTGCAAGCAGATGCGTCTAAGCCAAGCGGTTGGGCCGAAAATAGTGATAGTGGTAATAAGCTTTGGTTAGTGTTTAAAGGTGTTCAAGGAACTTTAAACATTCAAAAAATGGGTTTGGATGGTGCTGATTTGAAGTATCTTGATAAATCTAATACCGAAATTATAAAACCTGCTATTCAACTTAGTTTTAGTGCAGCACAACCCATTTTAATTCGTAACTTTGGTTTTAATGCGTTATCCATTGAGCAAGATAACTTTACAAGTTCAACAACGACCCAAGGCTCGAGTACGAATATGTATGATTATGCATATTTCAAAAAACCAACGTATGCTGCAACTGCAAACAGTGCGACTCAGCAAGTGGCCACAGCAACGCCTTCAGCCTATGACTATGGACGTGAAACAGGTTTTATGGGTTTAATGATGAACGGCAACTTGGCTATTCAAGGAAAAGTCATGGTGTTTAGCTGTGATGGTAGCCATCCCCGTTGTTAACGGTTAATGTAGATTTCAAAGGAACTGAAGTGATGAACAAAAATAAAGAAAGTCACGGCTCAAAGTTTATTTTAAATACATTAACAGCCAGCATGTTGTTAGTGAGTGGACAAGTTTTTGCTTTAGAAGCGTTAACCGATGCCGATCTGAGTGCAGTCAATGGTCAAGATGGGATCTCAATTCAAACGACTTTCAACGAAATTAATGTTGATAATGCTTATTGGGATGATCATGCGGGCACGCCAACAAGTGCTGATCAGGTTTTAAGAGCTCAAGCGAGCGGTGTAAAAATACAAAAAAGTAATGCCTCTACACAAGCTTTAGGAACGAACTACCGTTTAGATGTGGGGAGTAATACGACTACAGGTAAAGCTGGTGTTGATTTTTCTATGCAAAGTAGTCCATCCCTCATTACGGTAAATAGCGTTAAAGTTTGTAATAATTCTGCTACATGCTCACCTACATTAGGGCAGTTGGCTATCCAAACAACTTCACCTTTAAATTTAGCATTGACTACTCAAGATGGCCTGTTTAGTCCAAATAGCCAGTCAAATATGACATTGGGTATAAATAACGCAAATATTTATTTAGGACAGTTAGATGCTCGTAGTCAACTCAACCAACTAATTTTAAAGAATTTTAACTTTAATTTTGTGGGTAAAGGTGTCATGTTTATTGACCCTATCCGTGGCTTAGTTTTACAAACTAATACTGGGTCAAATGTGGCTGCTATAGGACAAACACCAAATAGTACATATGGCTATGTCGACTTTAATCGGGTGGCAGACTCAGCTTCGGGTTTAACTGCAGGTACTTATGTTGATAGCAATGGCAAAGTGACTAATTCAGGTCTAAACATTGAAGTAATGCTCAGTTCTAATGTAGATAAAACCAATCCTTATGGGCTGGATGCTACGAATACACCGCAAAATTCAAAAGGTTTAATTCGTGTAGGCGCAAGCGGACGTATGGTAAATAGTTATTTACAAGTCCGTGGTATGGATGGCTCTTCGGACACGGCAATCTTAGGTACAGCAAATACTGCTTCAGGCACTACCTCAAGTAATAGTATTTTGGGTAATACTGGAATTACCTTTCGTATGAAAGGTGAGTTCACTAAAGATAACGATTCTATGCTAGGCGCCGATGGCAAAGCCACGACTTTAGAAATTGGTGGGGCTGGGCTGAATGCTTATGGTTTTGAGTTTGGTAATTTAACTGGGCTGAACTCAGCTACACGTGGTTACTTTGATAGCGGAAATATTTATTTAAATCTTGCTGATACAAAAACCTTATTAATGCCGAATAACGCAACGTTAAATGCAATTCGTTTAGGATCTGGTACTTTAACAACTGCTGCCGATTATCAACATAATATTCACCGGGATACGGTGACTAATCCATTTAGTCTAATTCTTGCGATGCGTGGAGCAGAGTTTCAGGCATTTTCTAGACGTGGTCGCTTTACTACCAGTGCCAATGTCGCTGCAGCTAATCAATTTGCAGATAATGGCTTAAGTAACCAATGGGGCTTGGCGTTACCTTTTTATAACTTAAATGCCAATGCCGCAGTTTATGGGGTAGATGCACCAGCGAATAGTGCTTTTTACTATACAAAAGATGCTAATGGTAGACCTGTTCAGAATGTTGTAGGTACCTCGGGAACGACTTCGCGTTTAGGATTTGGTGTTGCTGTTGGCACAACAGGACGTGACTCAGGCGGTACAAAAACAACTTCAATTTTATTAATTGATGGTTCTCCAAATGCCAATAATGCGGGTAATCCTACCGACTACTATATGGGCTTACGTAATATCGATATGTTCTTAAAAGGTAATGGCACTATCGGTTTAGAAAATGGCAGTTTAAATATCGGTTTAAAAGATATGTTACTTGCCTTATCAACTGAAATTGCAGCGGGTTATTTACCTGGGGCTAAATATAAATCTTGTCCAGCAACAGGATCTTGTACCTCACCAATTGATAACTTTACTCGAAATAACGATGTTTTATTTGGTTTAAAGCTGCGTTTAGGCGGAGATCTTAATTTATCAATAGTGCCAAACAGTTCAATTGCCGATGGTAGTGCGCTCACCGTTTTGGGTGATTTTACAATGCCTGCCACAGCAACCGGAAACTCAGTTCAAATTAGTGACCCGATTGATGGCTCTGCAATTGGTCTGGAGAACGTGACTGGAAAGCTTGCGTTCAACACAGCATTAGTTGTTGGAAAAGACAGTGCGAGCGGACTAGGCAAAGTGGGTGTAAATACCGCAGTGTACTTTAACCCTGATAAGAATATTGATGGTGCTTTACGTGTTAAAGATATTAATTTCTATCCACCTTCAACAGGGGCAGGCGCACGTTTAGGTGAACTTGCAATTACTGGTGGACGTTTAAATAGTAACTTTAGCATTGTGCCGAGAAATGGTGCTTTTAACTAATAAATAAAAGTGGCGATATCGCCACTTTTTTAAAATTTAATTTTTGAATGTGATTGGATTTGCATTCGTCGGGTTATAGGGATAATTGTTTTGTACTCATCTATTATTCTGATAATCTGAACAAATAATAAACGTTTGTCTCTTAAGGATTAGAGCAACATGAAAAATAAAAATATAGCCTGCTGGTTATTATTTGCCAGTAGTTCAAGTGTTTTTGCGATGCAGCCTTTAGACGACCAAAGTCTTTCAGCAACGACGGGTCAAAATGGTTTAACGCTAGGCATTCAGGCCGATAAAGTTAAATTTAATCAAGTCGCCTTGATTGATACCAATGGTATTGCGTCTACGTCTTACAACAGCAAAGCTGGTCTCGTCATTGCGGGGAACTCTACTAATCCTGTTCCAAGTATAGAATTTATTAAAGCAGCTGTATCGACCAATCCGTCTTTCAATATTGCTATAGATACCGATGCAGGTGCAGGTAAGCCTTTTGTGAACTTGGCTGTCACAATGGGAAGTGACGTCAATGGTATTCGGCTTACACCATTTTCAGTTTATTTAGCGCCTAATACATCAGTTTCTAGTCCTTCGGATTATGCGGTGACTAGTTATGCACCCAAATCAATTTTTAGCTCGGGAACCACGGTAAATACAGGAGTGAAAGAACTTATTCGCTCTACCGGAAATTTGGATATTAACTTTGTACAGACCAATAAGCCCCGTTTAAACATTCAATTGGGTCATGCTGCCCAGTCTGTCATGGTCAAATTTGGTGGAGCTATTCAATCGATTTGTTCTGCTGCATCTGGTTGTCCAATTACTTTAGTGTCTGATAATACCGGTGCGAATTTTGGATTTAAATTTGCGGGAACAAATTCATCTACAGGATTTGTTCTTGATGGGTTTTATGCTGGAGTTGACCCAACAGGGCTAACTTTTGGCAATACAGGTGTCTCTAGTAAATTTGATGCGTCGCTTAACAATATAACTTTAGGAAATGCGGGAATACAAAGTCCAACAACCTTTAATAATTTACCTAATGGGTCTATGGGGAGTTTTGGAGTCACGGGTGCTTCGGTAACCGACTTTAAAATGAAAGTAAGCGGGTTTTAAAAATAATCACTGAACCTGAAATACAAAAAAGAGGGTGATTGTCTAAACAACCGCCCTCTTTTATAAATTTTAAGTAATTAGTTATGTGATGAACTGGTTTGTTCTAACTTTTGAACAATTTCATCTAAAGCTTTAATACGTTTAACTTGGTCCCACAGTTCTTTGGCTTGAGGGTAGGCTTTGGTCATCATACCTAGCCATTGCTTATAACGACCAACCATACCAATTTCTGTTTTTGCTTGACCATTTAAAAACCGAATTTGTAAGTCAACCAGTTGCTCCCAACTAAATAATGCCTCATCCATATTATTACGAATGCATTGTGTTAAATCTGGAGTCGTCACAGCACCACGGCCAATCATTAAATCTTCACAACCAGATTGTTGTTGGCAGGCTTTAGCATCGGCATTTGTCCAAATTTCTCCGTTAGCAATCACATTAATTTTTAAAGCTTCTTTAATCGGTAGAATTTTTTCCCAATAAGCTGGTGGCGTATAGCCATCTGCTTTCGTTCGCGCATGTACTGTTAACCAGCTTGCGCCAGCATCTTCGACCGCATGGGCATTTTCCATGGTGTGGTTTTCATCGAGATAACCCAAACGCATTTTTGCTGATACAGGAATATGCGCTGGTACAGCATCACGGACTGCTTTAATGAGCATATGTACCACGTCTGGTTCATCAAGAAGTACCGAACCACCTCTATGACGATTAACTGTTTTGGCTGGACAACCAAAATTAAGGTCGATCGCTGGAGCACCTAGTTCAACCACTTTTGCTGCATTTGCAGCCAGCATATCTGGGTTGTTCCCTAAGAACTGAATATGCACAGGTGTTCCAGCAGCTGTTTTACCATCATTTTTAAGTTCAGGGCAAAAGCTATAGTAAATGTGGTCTGGCAAAATACTGTCTGTAACGCGAATAAACTCGGTTACACACCAGTCGAAGTGACCAACAGATGTGAGTGTATCCCGCATGATCGGGTCAGTTAAACCTTCCATTGGAGCGAGTATGAGTTTCACAGTCTGCGTCACCTGAGCAAAACAAAAACAGCGTTATACGGGATATGTATAACGCTGTCTAGTAGTGCTGAAATTTTAATTGTTTTATCGGCCCAATATCATCTCAAGCACAAATTTACTGCCAATAAAGCCGATCGCTAAAAGGGCAAAACCAATTAGGGTAAAACGAATCGCTTTTTGACCACGCCATCCGAGTTTGTAATGGCCAATGAGTAATGAGCCATAAATAATCCATGAAATAATACTAAATACGGTTTTATGAGCGAGATGCTGAGCAAAGAAACTATCAACAGTTAAGAAACCAAACGCCAGAGCAATGGTTAATAAAATAAAACCGGTAATGATTAAGTCAAATAACAAGGACTCCATGGCCTGAATGGGCGGGAGTAAATTGACCCAGAAGCGTTTTTTTTGTTTCTTTTTGAGTTCACGGTTTTGGAACCATATCAAGATTGCATGTATGGTTGCCATGAGTAGAACCGCATAGGCCGAAAGTGAAAGAATAATATGCGTATCTAAGCCTAATGAGTGCTGCTCAATAAACTGATTTGGTTTACTAAATGCAAAACCTAAAATAAGACCAATAGCCGCTACAGGAATGCCTAATAAGTTTAAAGGTACAATCGGACGAAAAGTACTAAAAATTAAACTTAACAACAACATAAGCCATGATGTAAAAGAGACTAAATTAAAAACATCATAGTTAATTCCTAAAGGCGTGAGCATTGCATGGCATAAAACTGTGCCGTGCAGTAGCAGTGCCAAGGTCGTAACAAGAGCAAATAACCATGGGTTTGGTTCACGTTTTGACATTAAACGTATGAACAGATACCAGAAAGAAGTGGTATATGCGATGAGTGCCAAAATTGTGTAAACCAAGGGGAGGCTAATCATGTCAAACCTTTTTCAGGATTAATTCATCTAGATAAGATATAAATTCGCTGCGAACTAAAGTATCCTATAGCATTCTATGCATAAATTTTCTATTTCGAGAAAGATTTTTTTGCAACTAGCCATTTTAAGCGGATTTTGCAATGTTTGATACCTTAACAGAACGACTCACGCAGAGTTTAAGAAATGTTACTGGCTCAGGGCAGCTGACCGAAGACAATATTAAAGATACCTTACGTGAAGTACGTATGGCTCTTCTTGAAGCCGATGTCGCGTTACCTGTAACTCGTGAATTTATCGCGAAAGTTAAGGAAGAGGCATTGGGCCAAGAAGTGATGACCCAGTTATCTCCAGGCCAGGCATTTGTAAAAATTGTCTATGACGAACTCACCAAGATGATGGGTGAGGCAAATGAAACACTGGATTTAAGTGCTAAGCCTCCAGTGGTTGTATTGCTTGCTGGTTTACAAGGTGCAGGTAAAACTACAACTGCTGCCAAGCTGGCACGTTTCTTAAAAGAACGTCAAAAGAAAAAAGTAATGACCGTTTCTGCCGACGTTTATCGTCCGGCAGCAATTAAACAGTTAGAAACTGTGTCAACAGAAGTTGGCGCAGGCTTTATTCCTTCAGATCCTTCTGAAAAGCCTATTGATATCGTTAACCGTGCAATTGAGCAGGCAAAAATCCAGTTTGCCGATGTGTTAATTGTCGATACAGCAGGTCGTTTACATGTCGATGAAGACATGATGGACGAAATTAAAGAATTGCATGCAGCAGTTAAGCCGACTGAAACTCTGTTCGTGGTTGATGCTATGACAGGTCAGGATGCTGCAAATACTGCTAAAGCATTTAACGATGCTTTGGCACTTACGGGCGTGATTCTTACTAAAACTGATGGTGATGCACGTGGTGGTGCAGCGCTTTCTGTTCGTGCTATTACTGGTAAGCCAATCAAGTTCTTGGGTATGGGCGAAAAGCTTGATGCCTTAGAGCCATTCCATCCGGATCGTGTTGCTCAACGTATTTTAGGTATGGGTGACGTACTTTCTTTAGTCGAAGAAGTTGAACGTAAAATCGACAAAGAAAAAGCCGAAAAAATGGCGAAAAAATTGCAAAAAGGTGGTAGCTTCAACTTTGAAGATATGCTGATGCAATTTGAGCAAATGAAAAAAATGGGCGGCATGATGGGCTTCTTAGACAAGTTGCCTGGCATGAGCGGTGCAGGAATCCAGCAAGCGATTGAGCAAGCGAATCCTGAAAAACAAGTCAAAAAAATGGAAGCAATTATCCAGTCAATGACTGTTAAAGAACGCCGTAACCCAGACCTGATGAACCCAAGTCGTAAAAAACGTATTGCGGCAGGTTGTGGTATGGATGTTGCTGAAGTGAATAAGCTCATTAAGCAACAAGCGCAAATGGCTAAAATGATGAAGAAGTTTGCGAATCCATCTGGTATGAGCAAAATGATGCGTTCATTAGGCAATATGCAAAAACAATTTGGCGGTGGCGGCGGTATGGGGCCACTGTTTGGTAACAACGACCAAAAGAAATAAAACCATAAAATAAAAGGCGCCTAGAGCGCCTTTTATTTTGCTGCACATTTTAATCTTTAGGATAATAGGCAATATATTGTTGTAGCCCTTTAAGCAAAAGATCTTTTTCAACAGTTGGCTGGTACTTCTGTAGAAATTTAGCAAAAAGAGGAGCATCTCCACCTGTGAGGAGCAGCTTTTTAGGAGATTGCTGCATGATGCTTTCAATTGTACTAATAAGGCCTAACAAAATGCCGTGATGCACTGCATCGACTGTGTTATTGCCCGGGTTTAGATTATCAAAAGCCGAATCTGGAATTTTAATACCTTTGGTATTTTGAATCAGTGCGTCACGTTGCAAATACAAATTAGGTAGAATATAACCGCCTAAATGCTGTTTGCCCTTGGTTAAATCAATCGTGAGCGCTGTTCCGCAACCAATAATACAATAGTTTTCTTGTTCCTCAGCAACAGCAAGTACTTGTAACCAGCGGTCAATCCCGAGCTGACTCGGGACTTCATAGCCACATTGTAAACCTGCATATTCCGAATGGACTTTGGCAAAAACAACAGGAATTTCAAGCCATTTTAAAATCTGCTGAATACGCTGGTTGTTTTCAGTATCGAGTACTGAAGAAATTCCAATGCGATGCAGACCTTGATGCTTAAAGTGTTGGATTAATCCAAGTAATAAATCGGCAGGGGACTGCAAATGTAACTCAGCTGCATGTTCAATAATTTGCTGATTTTCAGTAATCCAGTATTTTAAACGTGTGTTTCCGATATCAAGCCATAAACTTTTCATGGGGAAAATACCTGATTACTGAGTTGATTGTGGTCTTAAACGACCTTGATAAAACTGCTGTGGTTCTGGAGTTTCAAGAATGACTGCACCCTCATTAGAGATTCCAACGAAACGGCCATATACTAGTCCTTGGCTGTGTTCGAATTGAACTAACTGATTAATCCATGCTGCATGATGGTTAAAACGACCTGCCAAGTTGTAGCAACCATGATCAAACCAGCGAGCTGCATTTTGAATTGCCACATAGAGTTCTGAAATTAACTCAAGACGACTATTTTGTTCTAAGCCTAAATCTTCTAGAGACGTGATCGGTTGATCACTATCAGTGACTGGAGGTGTTTTTAAATTAATCCCTACGCCTACAATAGCCTGATGCTGAGAAAGTGGTTCGACCAAAATTCCACCCCATTTCCCATGCACACTGTACAAATCATTTGGCCATTTCACTTGTAAGCTCAAAGCTTGCAACTGCGGGATTTGCAAAATATTTAGAGCAACTTCAAGTGCTAAGCGACCATCTAAGGGTGTTCGAGTTTGCACCAATGTGCTTAAATAAATGTTTCCTTCAGGTGAAATCCACTGCCGTTGATGTTGACCTCGCCCTTGAGTTTGTTGAGCACTGCAAACCAAGCCTGTTGTAATGCCTTTTTGGGCAATTTCACGAATATCATCATTGGTCGAAGTTGTGGTTGCTTTTAATAAAACCACTTCTGGAAGCTGGTTTTTTGCGCTTAAAAGTTGTTGTAGTTGGCGAGTCTCTAAATCCATGTTGAATATGAGCAGAGTGGTAAAACATTTATGGAGTTAATCATATATTTACTCATTGGCGCAATTGCTGGTTTTACTGCCGGATTGTTTGGAGTTGGCGGTGGACTAATTATTGTACCAATTCTCTATGTCGTTTTTACCCAGTTGCACTATGACCCGGCAGTAATCATGCATATTGCAGTCGGAACCTCCTTAGCAACCATTATTGTGACGTCTTTTAGTTCTGTTTCTGCCCATCATAAAAAAGGTGCAGTTCTTTGGCCTGTTTTTCGTAATCTAGCACCCGGTCTTGTGCTGGGCTCATTTTTAGGCGCAGGCATTGCCGATCTTTTATCTGGTCAGCATTTACAGCTTCTGATTGGTGTGTTTGCAGTTGTGATGGCCTATCGTATGTTTAAAGGCGCAAATGTGGTTGTTGACCCAACACGTCAGCTTCCTTCAACACCTATGCAGTTTATGGCAGGTGGTGGTATTGGTATTGCCTCTGCAATTTTTGGTATTGGAGGCGGTAGCTTAACTGTTCCATATTTAAACCGTCATGGTGTAGTCATGCAAAAAGCAGTCGCGACTTCTGCCGCTTGTGGTTTACCTATTGCTGTAGCGGGTGCAATTGGCTTTATGTGGTTTGGTGCTAAAGAGCACATTTCTGTACCTAATACGATTGGGTATGTGCACATCTATGCTTTTATTGGTATTAGTGTCATGAGTTTTGTGACCGCTAAACTTGGGGCCAAGGTTGCACACGCATTGTCACCACAAATGCTAAAAAAATGCTTTGCTTGTTTGTTAGTCGTGGTAGGCAGTTATTTTATTTATAAAGGTTTTATGAATTAAAAACGTTTTATTAAAAAATATAGAAAAGCAAGCTTAGACTCTCACAGTTTAAGCTTTTTTTTATTTAAAGATTTAAACAGACTAAAGCTGAGTTTTTCATCCGATTTCTGTATGGATTTTGGGCGGGTTGGCTTAAAATGCAATAAAATTGTCAGACAATGACATAGTTTTTAATGGATGGGATCAGTTAAAAACAAGGATGCGAAAGAAAAGCATGGATTAATGCATATAAAAAGTAGCGGGTGATTTATGAATCTCGAAGAGACAGAGAGTCTTTCTGAGCAAATTGTCAAATATATTAGCGAACAGATTATTAGCGGCGAATTGGTCGAAGGTGAACGCATACAAGAGCTTCGTATTGCGAAAGAGCTCGATGTAAGCAGGGGGTCAGTTCGTGAAGCATTATTATTACTCGAACGTACGCATTTAATTGAAATTTTTCCGCGTCGGGGCGCAATTGTCTCAGAAATGTCTGCACAACAAGTGAAAGCACTGTTTGATACAAACGTGATGCTATTAGGACATATTGTACAACGCATCAGTGAAACATGGCGTGCGCACGAAGCTGATCAATTACAGCTCTTATTAGAACAACTTCTTGAGCATGTAAAAGCAGGCGATATCGAAAAATTCTACGATGCCATTTTCCAATATCTGGCTGAACAGCAAGATATGGTGGGTAATCCTTACCTAATGAAATTTTATAAAGAATTATTACCTTCTTTACGTCGTAGTTATTTTTTGACCCTAAATACCTCTAAAAGAGAACTGCAAGAAGCGTTTGCATTATTTAAACTCGTGACTGATGCAATTTTGATCCGAAAATCACAACAAGCCGCTTTATTTATGGAAGATTTTTGTCGACACTTACGTAACCTTGTGTTGGAATCGCTGACACGAATGAAACAGATTGAATTGGCTTGGGCAAGACGCTCACGCCGCTAGTTAGGGCATTATGCGTTTAAGCAGTTTAAAACTTTCCGGCTTTAAATCTTTTGCAGATAGTACAACTTTAAATTTTAAGGCGAACCGCACAGCAGTGGTTGGTCCAAATGGTTGTGGCAAATCAAATGTAATTGATGCCATTCGTTGGGTGATGGGTGAGTCAAATGCTCGTCAGCTACGTGGTGGTAGCATGCAAGATGTTATTTTTACAGGAACCTCCAAGCGTAAGCCAGTGGGTGTGGCGAGTGTTGAGCTACGTTTTGACAATACCTATGGCAAATTGGGCGGGTCATATAATGCCTATAATGAGCTAGCGGTTCGCCGTCAGGTCACCCGTGAAGGTAAGTCCGAATATTTCTTAAATGGCACACGTTGCCGCCGTCGTGATATCACCGATATTTTCTTAGGAACAGGGTTAGGGCCGCGTTCTTATGCAGTGATTGAACAAGGCATGATTAACCGTCTGGTTGATGCCAAACCTGAAGAAATGCGCATCTTTATTGAAGAGGCAGCAGGTGTTTCACGCTATCAAGCTCGTCGACGCGAAACCTTGCAACATCTTGAACATACTGAGCAAAACCTTTCACGTTTAGAAGATATTGCCCTTGAGTTAAAATCGCAGCTTAAGACGCTTAAACGTCAATCCGAAGCAGCGGTTCAATATAAAACTCTGGAAAGTCAGATTCGTACCCTAAAAATTGAAATTTTGTCTTTTCAGGCAGATAAAAGCGTACGCTTACAAGAAGAATATACAGTTCAAATGAATGAACTGGGCGAAACTTTTAAATTGGTTCGCTCAGAGTTAAGTACGATTGAACATGATTTAGAAGCAACCAGTGCTTTATTTCAGAGACTTATTCAGCAATCTTCACCACTACAACAAGAGTGGCAACAAGCTGAGAAAAAACTATCTGAACTGAAAATGACTCTGGAACAAAAACAGAGTTTATACCAGCAAAATAGTATGACTCTCGTTCAGTTAGAACAGCAAAAATTCCAAACTAAAGAACGTTTACAACTTTCTGAATTGCAACTTGAAACACTGAATAATCAGTTAGATGAACAAACTGAATCATTAACTGGAATTGAGCATACAGCAACGGAAGCTGAACAAAACTTTGCTGATTTACAATCTCAGCAAAAACAAGCACAGCAACAGTTTGAACAAATAAAAGCTCAGGTTGAAAAACAACAGCAGCAAAAAATGCAAATGTCTGCTCAAATTGAGCAGTTAGGTAAAAATGTTCAACGGATTGAACAGCAAAAAGAAACGTTGCAACATCAAGCAAGTCAGATTCAATCGCATGTTCATGAAGATGAGCAGGGCGAATTTGAGCAACTACAGCAGCAATTACGTCTTGAAATTTCGACGTTAGAGACTGAAATTGAGCAGTATGTGCAACAGATTGAACAGTCTCAACAAGCACATCAGACAACCAAAAATCAGCAACAAACACTAAAAACAGAAATACAGGTTTTATTATCTGAGCAGAAAAACTTAAGCCAACTTGTTGCTAAACAAAGTCCAAAGCAAAACCAAGATACGCTACGTTTAATGCAGGCTCTAGAGTTAACGGAGCAGGGCAAGCCACATGCACAAATTATTGAAAAGTTTTTAGCAAAATGGTTGCAGGCACATATTGTTGAAACCGAACAAGTCTTTCAGGAAGGAATTGCTCGCCAGTTAAAACCGTCAGAACAAACAAGCAAATTTAAAGGAAATTTGGCCTGTTTAAATGACTGGATTGCGTCACCACAGCTTTCAATATTTTCAAATGTAGCGATTGCGCAAAATTTATCTGATGCTTTAAATGAGCAAAAGCAACTACAACATGGCCAGTCTATCTTGACCTTGGATGGTTATCATGTTGGGCAGGATTGGGTCATTGCTCTTATGTATGATGACGAAAGTCAAAGTGCACAAGGTATGCTCAGTCATCGTATTCGTCTAGATGAAATTGAACAAGTTCTTCAAAAGCAGCAACCTGAACTACAAGCATTAGATCAAATTACAGTTCAGCAAAAAGAAAAACTTGCACAGGTCCAAGCTGACTTACAGCAGAAACAACAGGTTATTAAACAAAAACAAAAAGACTTGCAGCAGCTAGACGTGCAAATTGCTAAACAGCAAACTGCGGCACAAGCATTTTTACTGCAAAAACAGCAATTGAAAGATCAGTTAGCTCAGTTAGACATGCAGCTTGAAGAAGATGCAATGCAAAAAGACGATCTTGAAATTGATTTGCATGCGCTTGCGATGAAGCTAGAAACTATTTTACCTGACTATAAAACTTTGCAATTTCGGGTAGAAGAATTAACAGAGCAGCTTGAAGAACAGCAACAAGTCTTGCAACAGCAGCAGCAAGAACGCGAGATTTTACGTCGGAACAGTACGCAGACAACTCAACAAATCGAGCTGCTTGAAAAAGATATTTCGTTCTTGCAGAGTCAATATCAACAAATTGCAGCTCAAATGGAACAGGCGAAAAAGTTTGTTGACCCTATTCAGTTAGAGCTACCAAACCTTGAGTCGGAATTTCAACAACAATTTGCTCAAACCGAGAAGTTGCAAAAGACGTGGAATGAATGGCAGCTTGAGCTTAATAGTGTGCAAGAGAAGCAACAAACACTCACAGACCAACGCCATCAATACCAACAGCAAGATGAAAAACTCAGAGAGCAGCTTGAAGCCAAACGTTTAGCATGGCAAGCAGCTAAATCAGACCGCGAGCACTATCAAGAGCAGCTAAAAGAGCTAAATGCTGAGCTTCAAACGGGCTTGAAAATAGATTTAACTGAGCACCAGCAAAAACTGGAAAAGGTACAAAAGCAGTTTGAAAAAATCGGTGCGGTTAACTTGGCAGCCTCACAAGAGTTTGAAGAAGTTTCTCAGCGTTTTGATGAGTTGAGCCACCAAATTCAAGACTTGGAAAATACGGTAACTCAGTTAAAAGATGCGATGAAGAGCATTGACCAAGAAACCCGTAAGTTGTTTATGTCGACTTTTGATCAGATTAATCAAGAGTTACAAAATCTATTTCCAAAAGTTTTTAATGGTGGTGAAGCCAGTTTAAGTCTGGAAGATGATTGGCAATCTGGGGTTAAGCTCATGGCAAGGCCACCGGGTAAGAAAAACAGTTCTCTAGCATTACTTTCCGGTGGAGAAAAAGCGTTAACAGCGTTAGCATTAGTATTTGCTATTTTCAGGTTAAATCCAGCACCGTTTTGTGTACTCGATGAAGTGGACGCTCCACTCGACGATGCGAATGTACAGAGATATTGTAATTTGGTAAAAGAGCTTTCTGAACATGTACAATTCATTTACATTACACATAATAAGCTGGCGATGACCATGGCAACTGACTTGTTGGGTGTAACCATGCCTGAACCGGGTACATCAAAATTAGTCACTGTCAATTTAGAACAGGCAAAAGAATACGGGTTAGTTTCGGAGTCATAGAATGGAAATCAATACGATTATTGGCATCGTTGTTGCCATTATTATCATGCTAATTGGCTTAAGAATGATTTTAAAAAAGCCGAACCATGCTGAACCCTCGCTAGACAGTGATTTACATATTAATCCTGAAAGTAATCAACCAGTTATCCCTCGTCATGTGCGAGATCAACTTGAACAGCCAGAAGTTGCTGTTACGTCAGCAGCCGTTGCTGAACGCGTGGAACCAACTTTAAGCGAGCAGGAACAGCCAAAAGAAAAGGAAACAAAAGAAGTAGAACAGGCTTCCCAAGCTCAAATAGTCCAGACACAAGTACCCGTTGAAAATACGCCAGTAGAAGTAGAAGTTAAAGCTGAAGAAAATACTGTTAGCCCAACTGTAAGTGAAAATAGTTCAGTTGAGTTAGTTGATACCGTTTCTACTGAACCAGAAGTTGTTAGCTCATCAGAACAAAAAGTTGCAGAAGAGCAACCGAAAACTGAGCCAGAATTAAGTTTAAACCCAAATATTGAAACGGCTGAAATTGCCGAGTTTGAAGGTGAAAGTAATATTCTGGATGTACATCTACATGAGCAACAACGTTTTGACGACGAAAGTGCGTTGGCAATGGCTGAACAGATTATTGCATTAAATGTTTATCCAAATCCGCGCCGTGCATTATCGGGCGATAAAGCACTGAAAGTACTTTTAAAATATGGTTTACGTTACGGTGAAATGTCTTGTTTCCATCGTTATGAAAATACAGATGAACCAAGTGCACTCATGTTCTCTGTACTTCGTATGACTGATAATGGTCCTGCTGGTTTCGATTTAGAAACTTTATCTGCTGAACAAGTTCAAGGCTTGGCATTTTTCCTTGCACTTCCAAACAGTAAAGCCGTGACAGGCTTTGACATGATGACCAGTATTGCAGGCCTGATTGCTCGTGAAATTGATGGCAAGGTGTATGATGAAAATAACCTTGAGTTTACGCCACAGTTAAAAGAACATTGGCGCCATCATGTGATTGATTATCGTCCAGCACAGGCAACAGCCTAGTTTAAATTTTTGGTATAGGTTGCGATAATTGCAAAATATCTAGTCGCAGCTCAGGGTGGAGAAATTTCCACCCTTTTTTATGGTGAATAAAATAATGGCAATAACTTCCGTGATCGAACAGATGCGTCAGCTTATTCAACTGATTGCAAAGCATAACCATGCCTACTATGTTATGGATCAGCCGACAATCTCGGACAGTGAATATGATCATTTATTTCATCAGTTAAAAGCTTTAGAAGAGCAATATCCGGAACTTGTACAAACCGATTCACCAACTACGAAAGTAGGTGGTCAAGCGCTTTCAAAATTTGAGAGTGTGACGCATGTGGTGCCAATGCTTTCACTTGGTAACGTATTTAACCAAGAAGATTTATTTGCATTTGCACGCCGTGTAGAAGAGCGACTACCAAACCAGAAAGTACAATATGAAGTTGAGTTAAAACTCGATGGTCTTGCGATTTCACTATGGTATGAAAATGGCGTACTGGTTCGTGGTGTAACTCGTGGGGATGGTGAAACTGGCGAAGATATTACTCAAAACGTTAAAACCATTCGTAACTTACCTAAAGTTCTGCATTCAGAAAAATATGAAATACCTCGTCTACTTGAAGTACGGGGCGAAGTACTCATGCCTAAGTCTGGTTTTGAAAAACTGAATGCCGATCAGGAAGCAAAAGGGGAAAAAACCTTCGCTAACCCTCGAAACGCAGCCGCAGGAAGTTTAAGACAACTTGATCCAAATATTGCTGCTGGCCGACCTTTGGCATTTTACGCGTATGGAATTGCACAATGTGAACCAAATCATGGTCTCACAACTATGCATGATAGCTTGCAATGGTTAACGGAACTTGGATTCCAAATTGCTGAGCGTCAGTACTTGTGTAATTCAATTCAAGAAGTACAGCAGCGTTATGAGCAAATTCAGCAAGAACGTCCAAGCCTCCAAGTTGAAATTGATGGCATGGTCGTAAAGGTCGATGACTTAAAACAACAACAGCAGCTTGGTTTCTTAAGCCGAGAACCACGCTGGGCAACCGCTTATAAATTCCCTGCACAAGCCGCTCTTACGACTGTTGAGCAAATTGACTGGCAAGTAGGGCGTACAGGGACTTTAACGCCTGTAGCACGCTTAAACCCTGTTTTTGTGGGTGGTGTGACTGTCTCTAACGTGACTTTGCATAATATTGGAGAAATTCACCGTCTAGATGTACGCGTTGGAGATACTGTAAGTGTTTACCGTACGGGTGACGTAATTCCTAAAGTAGAAAAAGTTTGGCCAGAGTTCCGTCCTGTTGAAGCAGAAGTTGTTCATTTACCAGAGTCTTGCCCAGTATGTGCATCTCCTGTAGTGATGCCTGAAGGTGAGGCTCTCGCACGTTGTTCAGGCGGTTTATATTGTGCTGCACAGCGTATTGAAGCCATTCGCCACTTCGTATCGCGTAAAGCGATGGATATCGAGGGCTTGGGAGATCGTTGGGTAGAATCTTTATTACGTCTCGATTTACTTAAAGATGTGGCTGATATTTACCATTTGCATGAACACAGAGAAACACTGTTGGGCATTGAAAAAATGGGAGAAAAGTCAGTACAGAACTTAATAGATGCGATCGAAGCAAGTAAGAAAACAACTCTAGCACGTTTTATTTATGCCTTAGGTATTCGTGGAGTAGGTGAAACAACGGCTAGAATGTTAGCAAATACCTTCCAAACGCTTGAGGCCCTTAAAGCTGCGAATGTAGAAGCTTTAAAGAAAACCCCGGATGTAGGGGATATTACAGCAGAGTGGATTGCTGACTTTTTCTTGGCACCGCATAACATTGAAGTGCTCGATCGTTTAATTGCCGCGGGTATTCATTGGGATGCGCCAACTGCACCAACACGCCAACCCTTAAATGGTGAAAGCTGGGTACTTACAGGCACATTAGAGCAAATAACCCGTGATCAGGCCACTCAAATGCTACAAGCATTAGGGGCGCGCGTAAGCGGTAGCGTATCAAGCAAAACGAAGTGTGTGGTTGCAGGTGAAAAGGCCGGTTCAAAATTAGAAAAAGCTGCGAAATTAGGTATTCCTGTCATGAATGAAACAGATTTCTTATCACTCATGGCGAGTTATGGGCAGACTTTGAGCTAAAAGACTTAGCGAAATAAGAACCATTGATTTTAGTTACAAATTTATAAATTGATGGTTTATGCCATATTTGAACGCTTGTCTGAGCTTATAAATCGGACAAGCGTTTCTTTTTGCAAAGGAAATTTAAATAACTTAAACTGCAAATGCGTATGTTTCTCATTTTAATTTGATAAAAATCATAAACTTAACTATTTTTTATTTTGCAATCATTTTTAAGTTTGCCCATAATAGACTCATACGATAGGAGATTTATTATGCGTGGCAATCCAGAAGTCATAGACTATTTAAATATGCTCATTGGCGGAGAGTTGGCTGCCCGTGATCAATATTTAATCCATTCTCGTATGTATGAAGATTGGGGTCTAAACAAGATTTATGAGCGTATTGACCATGAGATGCAAGAAGAAGCTTCTCATGCCGATGCAATCATTCGTCGTGTATTGTTTTTAGGTGCTAAACCAAATATGCACCGTGAAGATATCAATGTTGGTACAGACGTTGTATCTTGCTTAAAAGCTGATTTAGCACTTGAATATCATGTGCGTGAAAAATTAGCGACAGGTATTAAACTTTGTGAAGAAAAAGGCGACTACATTAGTCGTGACATGTTACGTCAACAATTATCAGATACTGAAGAAGACCATACTTATTGGCTTGAAAAACAGTTGCGTTTAATTGAACTGATTGGCCTGCAAAATTATATTCAGTCTCAAATTTAATGATGTGAAAAACCCAGCTTAAGCTGGGTTTTTTATTTGCTTATTTTAATTAAATGAAGTCACCGTTTAAATGTTAATTCTGCCAAATTGAATATATTCAAAGCCTTACTACATAAGGCTTTGGCAGTTACAAAAAAGTCAGAAAATTTGTATCAGACCCCATGTTTTTTTTGTGGAATTGGATATAATTTCGCCAACAAAAACCCTTGCCTGGAACTTAATAAGGCAGGGGTTTTTCTATGGGGAATCGGTTGGTATGGATCGCCAATGGTTTTATGGTGAGCTTCGCGTATATGTTATTTTCCAAACCTGCTGTTTTAGATACAGCTACTCTCTTAAGCACACAACGATTAGCAACTCGTCTTAGCTTTTTTAGCTTGGGCTTTGCGATATCTGCTTGGGCACCACTCATTCCTTATGCACAGCAACGTTTAAACCTAAATCATGCAAATTTTGGTTTATTGCTGCTTTGTATGGGAATCGGCTCAATGATTGCTATGCCTGCGACAGGGGCTTTAGTTAAGCGTTGGGGATGTCGTCCATTAATTGCTGTGGCGACCATACTCTTAATGGTATTACTACCAAGTTTAACGATCTGGCATAGTCTTGTATCGATGGCTGTGGCGTTATTTATTTTTGGTACAGCAGCAGGCAGCCTTGGCGTTGCTATTAATTTGCAGGCAGTTGTGGTGGAAAAACACAGCTTACGTGCGCTCATGTCTAGTTTCCATGGTATGTGCAGCCTTGGTGGTTTAATAGGCGCCATGCTCGTCACCACGCTACTAGCAATTGGCCTTTCACCACTCATGAGTACGCTATCTGTGGTCATGATTTTAATGGTCGTGAGCTTTGTTGCTATTCCATCTGCTTTAACAACATTTGAGCAAGATGAACAAGGTGCAGCTGAAATAACTGACGCACCTAAAAAAACTTCGCGCCCGAATGGTGCGATCCTGTTGATTGGAATGATGTGTTTTATTGCTTTCTTGTCAGAAGGTGCAGCAATGGACTGGGGGGGTATTTATTTGACCAGTAAATATCATCTTAACCCTGCTTTTGCTGGGCTGGCCTATACTTTCTTCGCGCTTAGTATGACAAGTGGTCGTTTTGCAGGGCATCTCTTGTTAAAACAATGGGGTGAGAAAACTATTGTGACTTATAGTGCAATTGTTGCTGCCCTTGCTATGGTTACTATTGTGATGGCACCTGTTTGGCAAGTTGTCGTATTGGGTTATGCACTTTTGGGTTTAGGCTGTTCTAATATTGTACCAGTCATGTTCTCTCGTGTTGGACGCCAAAATGATATGCCGAAGGCTGCGGCACTATCTTTAGTGTCAACGATTGCTTATACAGGTTCATTAAGTGGTCCCGCCTTAATTGGCTTGATTGGCCAGTGGACCAGTCTAACCACAGTGTTATCTGGGGTAGCGGTTTTATTAACTATGATTGCCATACTCAATCGCCTTACTCTTGTAAAGGCAAAATAACTTAAGTCAATTTACCAACCGATAGAACATCGAGAAAAACTTCTCGATGTTCTATGAGCTTAAATCATTACAAAAAATGATAAGTGGGTTGATACTTGTCTTGTAATGACAACTTAGTCTTCGTAAAGGTTGGAGCATTTTCAAGATCTTTCAAGAAATTATTTCTCCAATCGCTAAGGTCAGTGGCTGCCAGACCTTCTATTAACTGTTCATAACGATTAATACGTTCAGCTTTAGGCATCTCTAGAGCGGTTTTTAGAGTATCCATCATCGCTGCCCGATCTAATGGGTCAACAATTAAGGCCTGAGTCATTTGCTCAGCAGCACCGGCATATTTAGATAAGATCAGCACACCTGGGTTCTCTGGATCTTGAGCCGCAATATATTCTTTTGCGACCAAGTTCATACCATCCCGTAATGAGCTAATCCAGCAAATATCAGAGCGACGATAAATATGCATGAGACTGTCATGTTGAACAGTGTCGTAGCAACAATCAATTGGACGCCAGTCTTCGTGAGCAAACTCTTCATTAATCAGTTCTAACTTAGTTTTAAAACGTTGGTATAGGCGTTGATAAGCCGGAATATCTGTACGTGAAGGTGTTGCAACTTGAAGGTGGCGTACCAGTCCATGATATTCAGGGTTAGTTTCCAAGAAGGTCGCAAATGCATTGAAGCGTTCAAGCAGACCTTTTGAATAATCAATCCGGTCAACGCCAATAATGGTTTTTTGACGTGGTATATCTTCAAAGTTAAATACATAGGGAGTATGAAATGCATGTTGTGCTTGGCGCTGAATAAGTTCTGGTTGCACGCCAATAGGGTAGGACTTTATGAGTACTTGACGTTTTTTATAGCTGATTCGGTCACTTAGTATTTTTTGAGCTTCAAGTAAGCCCATACACGTTTGCATACAGGTGTTTTGATCGGCTTGGGTTTGTAGGCCAACTACATCATATTGGCAAAGGTCTTGTACCAACTGCAGTGCAACTGGAATTTTGCGCCAAATGTTTAAGCTTGCGAAAGGAATATGCAAAAAGAAACCGATTTTATTTTGCATACCTAATTCACGACAATGACGAGCTACACTAAAAAAGTGATAGTCATGTACCCAAATCAGATCATCAGGCTGAGCAATCTCTTTTAATTTTTCAGCAAATAAACGGTTAACCCTTTGGTAAGTATTATATTCTTCAGCATCATATTCGATCAGTTCATCTCGATCATGCATGGCAGGCCATAAAACTTTGTTAGCAAAACCGCAGTAGTACTGTGCATATTGCTGATGTGTAAGAGGGCAGGTAATGTAGTCAATTCCATGAGAATATGCCTGATCGAATTCAGGCGCTTCAGTATCGGTAATTTGCTGACCGTTCCAGCCTAACCAAATGCCGTTACTGTCATTTAATGCGTCTTGTACAGCTACTGCAAGGCCACCTGCTGAGGCCTTACCTGATGGCATACTTATTCGATTCGATAACACGATTAATTTAGACATATTTGTTCTCCATTCTGATCTTGACTATTTTTGACGTATAACTTTTTTATTTTTTCTAGAAAGAAAAAAAGAAAATTAGAAACGCTGTTAATATCTTTTAATCTATATTGAGCTTCTGTTTCACCAGAACCTACTTTAATTGAAGTGCCAAATTGTTGATTAATAAAAGTGAAACCCGATTCATCCGTTAAATCATCTCCAATAAATATTGGGTGAATTAATGGTAAATTAAGATGGTCTAATATTGTTTGAATTGCTTTACCTTTATCTGCCTGTTTAGGTAATAACTCAATGACAAATTTACCTCTATTTAATTTTAATTGAGGATAGAAATATTTAATTTGTTGCATAATATAAATTGCATTATCTTCTAATTCTGGTTTTTTTCGATAATGTAAAGCAATAGAATATCCTTTATCCTCAATTAATAAATCGGGATATTTTTCACAAGATTTTATAATATCTTCTTTTAGTTTTTTGAAATTAATATTGCTTAAATCTGGACGAATATAATTGTCGGAATCAAAATAAATATCTAAGCCATGTAAGCCAGCTATAGGAATTTCAATAGACTGAAATAGCTTATTAGCTGTTTCAACATCACGTCCTGTTACAGCAATCACTGGTATATTTAATTCAATAATTTTTTTTATAACTTCTAATGTAGTATTAGGTATAAAACTATGCTCAGGATGAATTTGAAATGGAGCTAATGTTCCATCAATATCCAGAAATAAACAATAATTTTTATCTATAGGTAAGGTATTTATAATATCGTTGGGTGTAACAAAATATGTATCTTTTTCTCTCCCGTCAGATATTTCACTTTGAGTATTCATATTAATCCGCCCATTATTTTGATCATTAATTAATCTTCTAACATTAAAATGAATTGATGAGTCATTTTTTTTAATAAAAAAACATAACTATTAACATTAATTACATTGCACAATGGATTTATGGGGGAAGTGTGGATTATGTTGTTTTTTGATTTGCTTCAATGTTTAGATAATTAAATTTTTGTATATTTCATATAAATATTTTAGCTCTTGTATATCAATATATTTCAGAATATTTATCTACTATAAATGACTGATTTTACTTTTTGAAATTCAAGCGTTCTGTTGATTTTAAAAGATATTTAGAATTGAACTTCATATATAATCTTCCTAAAGTTGACTGTGGATAGGCACATGAAGTTACAAAATAAAATTTTATTGATTACAGGGTGGGGAGTAGGTATAGAACCTCTGCAATCATTAAAATTAGGTTTAAATAAATTTGGCTATGACACACAACTGATTAATATTTTTAATCTTTTAGATAGTAGCTTTCAAGCACAGCTTGATTTAGTGGCTGAAGTTGATGTGGTAATAGGCTGGTCCTTAGGCGGGCAGTTAGCAACTCAATTGGTTGATATTTTTTACAAGCAAACAGGGCAAACAAAAATATTAATTACACTCGCTTCAAACCCTTGTTTTGTTGCTCATGATAATTGGCAAACCGCAATGCCTGCTGATGTATTTAGTCAATTTAAAGGTTCTTTTTTACAGAACCCGCAAGCCACTTTAAAGCGTTTTTATTATTTGATTACACTTGGCTCATCTCAAGCGAAACAAGATTGGATGAGCGTACAAAACATCGCAAATCCACCCGCAAAGGAAATACTGGTAGACGGTTTAAAAATGTTAGAACAGTTAAACTTGGTAGATAACTTGAAAAACTATTCAGGTCTACAGCTTCACCTGTTTGCTGAGCAAGACAATGTCATTCCTTGCAAAATTATCGAGAATTTTAAGGACTTCGCTACAGAAAACATGACTTATAAGTTGCTAAAAGACGCTACACATGCTTTTCCCTACTTAAAGGTGGAAAGAACAATTGAAGAAATCTGCCAATTTTTAACAATTCATCAGCAAAGTTCATAAGCTTTGGTTGATCTCGCAATTTTCTTTCATTCTTAACAGGTTTAACATGTGCTAAATGAAAGATTTGATTGCTGTAAAAGGGTATAGAGGATGACCGATAATTTTGATTTGGAACATATTTGGCATCCATATACTTCAATGACCCAACCGTTACCCACATTTAAAGTTAAGCGTGCTTATGGTGCGACGATTGAACTCGATGATGGTAGAACTTTAATTGATGGTATGTCTTCTTGGTGGTGTGCAATTCATGGCTATAACCACCCTGAACTTAATCAAGCAGTGACCGATCAATTACAGAACATGTCACATATCATGTTTGGTGGTTTGACTCACGATCCTGCTATTGAGCTTGGTAAAATTCTTTTAAAAATTACCCCACCAAGTCTCGATAAAATTTTCTATGCAGATTCAGGTTCGGTCGCTGTTGAGGTTGCTTTAAAAATGGCTGTGCAATTCTGGACAGCACAGGGAAAACCACAAAAAACAAACTTTATTACCACACGGTCCGGTTACCACGGCGATACATGGAATGCGATGTCTGTGTGTGATCCTGTGACAGGTATGCATCAGATTTTTGGTACCAGCTTACCGAATCGTCTTTTTGTAGCAGCACCACAAACTAAATTTAATGAAGAATGGAACCAAGAAGATATTGCCGAGCTAGAACAAGCTATTCAGCAAAATCATGAAAACCTTGCTGCACTCATTATTGAGCCGATTGTTCAAGGTGCAGGGGGCATGCGCTTTTATCATCCTGAATATTTACGTCAGGCTAAAGCGCTTTGTGAAAAATATCATCTGTTGTTAATTTTCGATGAAATTGCTACCGGTTTTGGTCGTACAGGTAAGCTTTTTGCTTGGGAACATGCTCAAGTCGAGCCAGATATTATGTGTCTAGGTAAAGGGCTAACGGGCGGTTATATGACTTTGTCTGCAACTTTAACGACAAAGCATGTTGCTGAAACCATTAGTCGCGGTGAGGCTGGGATATTTATGCACGGCCCAACTTTTATGGCCAATCCACTCGCTTGTGCCGTTGCTTTAAAAAGTACGCAATTATTAATTGAGCAAGATTGGCAGGCCAATATTAAGCGAATTGAGCAACAGCTTAGCCAATATCTAGCACCTTTAAGCCAGCTTGATTATGTTGCTGATGTAAGAGTGCTCGGTGCAATTGGTGTGGTAGAACTCACCTTTAATGTCGATATGAAAACTTTACAGCAACAATTTGTAGAGCGTGGAATCTGGATTCGTCCTTTTGGCAAACTGGTTTATGTGATGCCACCTTATGTTATTACTCAACAAGAGTTAAGTGACTTGCTTGAACAGTTGGTTGAAGTAGTTAAAACGATGCAGGGGGCACATTAAAATGTCATTGCTTGATCATTTTGCTACCGAGTTAGATGAGTTAAAACAACAAGGTAATTTCAGACAATTTACCCAAAATGTGCAGCATGGTCGTTTTATTACAATTAAAAATAAAACAATGCTCAACTTAGCTTCAAATGACTATCTTGGACTGGCGGCTGATCTTAATCTTCGCCAAGAGTTTTTAGATAGCTTACCATTAGAACGCAGCTATTTTAGTTCTTCATCGGCCCGTTTATTGACGGGTAATTTTGATGAATATGAACAGTTGGAAAATAGCCTAAGCCAAGCATTTGGTGGAAGGGCAGCTCTATTATTCAATAGTGGCTACCATATGAATATTGGTATTTTGCCCGCTGTTGCTGATAGTAAAACTTTAATTTTGGCAGATAAGTTAGTTCATGCCAGTATGATTGATGGGATCCGTTTGTCTGGTGCCCAGTATGTGCGGTATCGACATAATGATTTAGAGCACTTAGAACAGCTTCTACAAAAGTATCATGATGATGACAAGATTGAACGAATCATTGTGGTCACAGAAAGTATTTTTAGTATGGATGGTGATGAAACGGATTTAGCTGCATTAGTCCAGCTTAAAAAACGTTTTGCTAAAACCATGCTTTATGTCGATGAGGCACACTCAATTGGTGTACGTGGTCAGCAAGGTTTGGGGTGTGCTGAACAATATAATGTCATTCAGGAAATTGATTTTTTGGTAGGTACCTTTGGTAAAGCATTAGCAGCAGTCGGTGGTTACATTATTTGCGATCCAATTATTAAAGATTATCTCATTAATAAAATGCGCCCGCTTATTTTTAGTACCGCTCAACCTCCGATTGTTATGGCTTGGGCAAATTTTATTTTTCAAAAAGTATTAGTGGCTCAACCTCAGCGTGAACACTTAAAAAATATTAGCCAATATCTTCAACAAGCAGTGGTACAAAAGGGTTATCTGAGTCCATCGACCAGCCATATTATTCCCGTGATTGTGGGAGAAAGTCAGGCTGCTATCGATAAGGCGAAACAGGTTCAGGAAAGCGGCTTTTATGCCATGCCTGTACGCCCACCAACAGTACCTAAAAATAGTTCGCGTTTACGTATTTCTTTAACGTCAATGGTCGAGCAACACGAGCTTGAAGCACTGGTGAGTTTTCTGTGAGTCTGAATAAAAATTTAGTTGCCGAGCGTTTTGCTAAAGCAGGTCAAAGCTATTTAGAGCACGCAGTTGTTCAAAAACAAATTTGTCAAAATTTAACAAGCTTACTCAAGCAGTTTTGCCCAAGCAAGATACGACGTGTTTTTGAAATTGGTTGTGGTTCTGGTAATTTAACTCGTCTGCTTGTTGAAGCTTTTCAAATTGAAGATTTAATTTTGAATGATCTGTACTCAGAGGTGCAGGAGCACTTCAATCATGAAGAGCATTTAAAATGGTTAATTGGAGATGTTGAAACCTTAGAACTCCCTCAGCAGCTCGATATGATTGTTTCAGGTTCTGCCTTGCAATGGATGCAGGATTTGCCCCTTTTGCTTAAGCGTTGTAATGATGTTTTAACTGACAGTGGTTGGCTATGCTTTTCAACATTTGGCCCTAAGAACCTAATTGAAATTAAAGAGCTAACCGGACAAGGTTTAAATTATTGGAATCTTGAAAGTTGGAACAGCGCCTTAACTCAGGCTGGTTTTGAAGTTCTGTATCTATCTGAGTCAGAAACTCAGCTCTATTTCGATTTACCTAAAGCTGTATTACAACATTTAAAAGCGACTGGTGTAACAGCGACAGCGCAGCACCGTTGGACCAAGCAAACTTTACAGCAGTTTTATCAAGATTATGATCGGTATAAGCACGCTGAGGGATATGCCCTAACATATCACCCAATTTATTGTATTGCCCGGAGAATGAAGTAAATGAGTGGTCAGATCTATTTTGTCAGTGGGATTGATACCGAAATTGGTAAAACCTACGCGACAGGTTTTTTAGCAAAATTATGGACTGAGGAGGGTAAAAAAGTAATTACCCAAAAACTCATTCAAACAGGTAATGTTGATATTTCTGAAGATATTGAAAAGCATCGTGAAATTATGGGGCAAGGTTGGTTTCAAGAAGATCACGATAAGCTGACTATGCCCGAAATCTTTAGTTATCCTGCTTCACCTCATTTAGCAACGCGTCTTGATAATCGAGAAATCGATTTTCAAAAAATTGAAAATGCGACTCAAACATTAGCTGAGCGTTTTGAAATTGTATTATTAGAAGGGGCGGGTGGCTTAATGGTGCCCTTAGCCACCAGTTTACTCACCATTGATTATGTTGCTCAGCATCAGTTTCCTGTTATTTTAGTGACATCTGGTCGTCTAGGAAGTATTAATCATACTTTGCTTAGTCTCGAGGCACTTAAGTCACGCGGTCTGAAATTAAAAGCTTTGGTTTATAACTTAAAAGATGAATCAAAAGATCCATTAATTTCGCAGGATACATCAAATTATTTAAAGAACTATTTAGCCATTCATTTTCCAGAAGCTGAGTGGATTGAACTAGCAAAAATGAATTAATTGAAATTAAATAATAAAAAACCGCTCAATTTAGAGCGGTTTTTTTGATTTAAAAGTTTTACTTAGAACTTTTTAAATCCACGGTTAAAACCAGTCGATTTACGCTGATTACCTGTGTTAGCTGGTGCTTCTTTTTCATCATCACGACGTTGTTGACGTAAATAACCACCACGACGTGCTGCCATTGGTTTTTCTGTCATACGATCAGTACGACGTTTTGCCATACCAAATAAACCTGTACCTTGACGTGGTTTCAACTCAACAGATTTAGCTAAGTTGTCGATATCAGTTTTATCGAGTTCCATCCAACGACCAGTACGTAATTCGCGTGGTAAAATAACAGTACCGTAGCGAGTACGTAATAAGCGGCTTACTTTAAGACCTTGCGATTCGAAAATACGGCGAACCTCACGGTTACGGCCTTCTTTCACTACAACTTGATACCAGCGGTTAATACCTTCACCACCAATTTCAGAGAAAGATTCGAACTTGGCTGTGCCATCTTCAAGCTCTACACCATTGACCATGTTTTGGCGTAATTGTGGTGTTACTTCACCCATTACACGTACAGCGTATTCACGTTCAATTTCATTAGATGGATGCATTAAGCGGTTAGCAAGCTCACCATCGTTTGTAAATAGTAATAAACCTGTACTGTTAATATCCAGACGACCTACCATTACCCAACGGTCATTTGCAATTTGTGGCAAATGATCAAATACAGTTGGCCGTTTTTCTGGGTCATTACGTGAACAGATCTCACCCTCTGGTTTATAATAAATCAGTACACGACGACGAATTTCATCTTCGATCTGGAACTGAACTTTACGGCCATCAATGCGTAATTCATCGCCTGGTTCAATGCGCTCACCCACTTGGGCAACGCGGCCGTTTACACTCACGCGTCCTGCGGCAATAACCTCTTCCATATATCGGCGAGAACCTAATCCGATTCGCGCTAATACTTTTTGCAATTTTTCACTCATGACAGCACAACCTTAGACATAATGATCAACAGTCCACCTCTTTATGATTTCGGTGCATTCGCATCGAGAGCCATAAATGCTTCCTTGGCGTTCTGTAGGGGAGGCAATTGGCCTAAAGAGGCTAGACCAAAAGCATTCAGAAATTGAGGCGTTGTAATTAGCAACGCAGGTCTTCCGGGTAAATCTCTAAAACCGGCTTCTTTAATCCAGTTCCAGTCAAATAGTGTTCTGAGAATCTGACTATTATTAGATACACCACGAATTTGTTCAATATCAGCACGCGTGACTGGTTGATGATACGCAATGACAGCCAAGGTTTCTAGTAAAGATGGCGACAGTTTTGTTGGTCGCTCTGGCCAAATTTGCGCAATAATATTGCGATATTTGGATCTTACCTGAAAACGGAAGCCTTGCGCGGTTTCAATCAACTCAATAGAGCGGCCATGTTGTAAGAGGGCAAGTTGTTGTAAAAGCTGACGAAGCTGTTGTTTATTATATTGATTATTAAAAGCTTCTTTTAAACGAGCAATCGAAACAGGTGCTTCACTGGCAAAAATAATCGCTTCAAGTTGCAATAAAACTTCGTGATGAATGTCAGCTAATGACAAATCATTATTATTTTGTTCAAAACTCATGCCGCAGACCCTTGAATAGCCAATGGAGCTTCAACACCTGTAGCAATAATTTTAATCTTTTGTTGTCGGGTCAATTCTAAAACAGCCATAAAAGTTACAACCATTCCCATACGGCCTTGTTGGGGATTAAGTAATTCTTTAAAACTTAACACGTCGCCTGACTCTAATTTCTCTTCAATATAAGCAATACGTTCTTCTAACAGTACAGGCTCTTGCGCAATTGTGTGTGTTACGGGTTCAGGACGATTAAATACGCAAAATAAAGCATCATGTAATGCTGAAACATCATAACCTTCGTAAACAGGTGCAATATGACCTAAGCTTACATTGGCACTAAATGTATCACGGTCAAGAACTGGCATTTGACCTAAACGTTCAGCCGCTTGTTTAATGCGTAAATAAGTTTCAAGTCGATCAATAAGATCCTGTTTTGGATCTTTTTCGATACTCACTACTGTAGGTTTAGGTAAGAGTAAGCGAGACTTTAAATCAGCCAATAGAGCAGCCATCACCATATAGTCGGCAGTCAACTCAATATTTAAGGATTTCATGCTATCCATATAAGCTAAATATTGAGTTGCAATAGGTGCAATATCGAGCTGAATTAAATCAAAACCGTTTTTCTGAATCAGATAAATTAAAAAGTCGAGTGGTCCTTCAAACTGTTCGAGTAAAATCTCAAAAGCAGCCGGAGGAATATAAAGATCTTCAGGAATCGTGTCGTGCCACTCATCTAAAACACGGATGTGTGGAACGTCTTCCATGGATTGATGAAGTGATTGGTTCATTACGATTATAAGCCACGCGAATTTTCAAAAGCATGAGACTTGTTTTCAAGTCAATAAGAGCTGTAGCAGAAGAACAGCAGATAGTGAAAAACATTCTAAAGGAATTGTGGCTTTTAATAAATTGCTTAACGACTAAAGTGTAAAAAAAATCCAAACTAAATAAAGAGTATTTTTTTTCTTGATAATACTTTTTTTTTAACTATTGGTAAAAAGGAGAATAAGTGCTTATTCGAAAGCACTTACATCTCCAGCACCGTGACGTATAATTTCCGGATGTTCACCCGATAAATCAACAATACTAGTTGTTGTTAAAGTACCAAAACCACCATCGATAAAGACATCAATACGTTTAGACAACTGACTTTCAATATCGTAAGGATCATCAAGTGGGTCTTCTTGTCCGGGTAAAATTAATGTACTTGTAAGTAAAGGCTCACCAAGTTCTTTTAATAAAGCCTGACAAATCGGGTTACTTGGAATGCGTAAACCAATCGTTTTCTTTTTAGGATGCATTAACCTGCGTGGAACTTCACTTGTTGCAGGTAAAATGAAAGTCGTAATGGCAGGTGTATTTGCTTTTAATAACCGATACGTCGCATTATCAACTTTTGCATAAGTTGCGATATCTGATAAATCACAACACATAATTGCGTATTGATGCTTAGGGCCTAAATCACGAATCTGGGCAATACGTTCCATCGCATTCTTATTACCAATCTGACATCCGATTGCATAGGCAGCATCGGTCGGGTAGACCACAACATCGCCTGCACGAATACGCTCAACCGCTTGATCAATGAGGCGTTGCTGTGGATTTTCAGGATGTACATGTAAATGCAGCATATTTTAGAGACTCCATCACGCCATTATTAAAAATAGTATTAGACATTTCAAACTTCGGAAGCAAGTAACTTACGTAGTTTTTTTGTCATTTAATCAAGGAGTTCACGTTTAAATTCATTTAATTGTAATGCTGCACCTGCTCGCGTACATTGGCAAATACATTCAATGAATCTTGCTGCATCGGCAGGTAGTTTAGCTTCACCAGAAAAGTAACGTTGAACTTGGATATAAACATTATCTTTAAACTTTTTGCCATCTCCGCCATCACCTGTCAGGTTATCTAGAGATACTCTAAATTTTCTGCCAAAAGATTGGGCAAATAACCATTCAATGGCTTGAGGTTTAATTTCTACTTGTTCAAATAAATCCTGCTGTTCTTTAGTTCGGCCATCTGGCGCATACCAATAACCTAAATCGGGCAACAGACGTCGTTTTGCACCTGCAATTGTCCAATGGCTAATTTCATGCAAAGCGCTATTGAAAAAACCATGAGCAAATTGGATTTTAGCTGGCTCATGTTCATTTGCTGGGAAATATTCTGGTTCAAATTCTCCTCGAACTAATGTCACATTATGGTGGGAAAACCAGTGATTAAAGTGTAAAATAAGCCAATCAACTTGCTCAGACTCTAATTTTGAGCTTGGCCATGGTGAGAGTTGCACCATGTCAGGTAAAAGAGTGTTTTGGTGAGTTGAATGGGTGCAAACGAGTAATGAAGTGTTAACTTCAGGTTGCGGCTGCAACAGGTGCATTGCTTAATTTACCCCGAGTTCTGTCTAAAGAAGTACAAAATTGTATCTTAATCTTTGACAGAGTACCGATGAATTTGTAGAATTGCCGCCTTAATTATGTCAGCAAATACCTTTCCGGCACAGATTGAGCCGTTTAAATGGGCTGAACAAGGCTTTACATGGTCAGGTCAACTGCCATTGTCTCGTCTTGCTCGTATTGCTCGTGAAGCTGTTGGGTCAATTGATAATCAATTGATCAACATAGACTGTAAGCTATCAATGGATGCCTATCATCGCATTGTGTGGTTAGATGGTCACATGGAAACAAAAGTTCCAATGGAGTGCCAACGTTGTTTGGAACCTGTTGAAATGCCAATTGTTTCCGACTTTCATATTGCACTTGTAGATGATGAGTCACTGATAGAGCGCTTGGATGAGGATGCTGATTTCATCGTTTTAGGTGAAAGTGAGTCTTCGACAAAAGGTGATTTTGATACACCTGCCTCGATCAACTTACTCGCATTACTAGAAGATGAACTGTTATTGTTGATGCCTTTATCTCCCAAGCATGATGCTTGTGAACATAAACATCAACCTACCATTCAGAACGTTGTCGAAGAGAAACGGGATAATCCGTTTGATGTTTTGGCAGGTTTGAAGGGTAAACTTAACTCATAATTTGTGTTATGATTATGGGATAAGACAACTGAATTTGTTCTGATCCATTTTTTCGATCTTTGTAAGGAGCCATCATGGCCGTTCAGCAAAACCGTAAAAGTCGCTCTCGCCGTGACATGCGCCGTTCACATGACGCTTTAACCGAGAATGCATTAACAGTAGACCAAGCAACTGGTGAAACTCATCGTCGTCACCACGTGACTAAAGACGGTTTCTACCGTGGTCGCCAATTATTCGCTAAAGCAGCTGATGCTGAATAATTGCATGATATGCATTAAGCGTGATGCTTAAGTATAGAAAAAATGGGAGCGAAAGCTCCCTTTTTTTGTTGTTTTTCGCAATTATAAATATACAAATTAAATGTTAAATTTCCGCTCCAGAGAAATGAGTGAAAACCCAAAAAGGATTTCTTATGTCTGCTAAACGTCTTGAACAAGTAGCTTTAGCCACAAAAACTGCATTTGTGTTTCCAGGTCAAGGTTCACAAAAAGTTGGTATGCTCGCTGAACTCGCAGAACAGTTTAGTGGAGTTGGGCAAACTTTTGCCGAAGCTTCAGACGCGCTAGGATTTGATCTTTGGCACATTGCACAAAGTGGTGAAGGTTTAGACCAAACAGAAAATACCCAACCTGTATTATTAACTGCCAGTATTGCTTTATGGCGTTTATGGTTAGATTTAGGTGGTTTAGCCCCTAAATACCTTGCAGGTCACTCTTTAGGTGAATACAGCGCTTTAGTTGCAGCAGGTTCAATGAGTTTGGCGGATGCAGTTAAATTAGTTAATTTGCGTGGAAAACTCATGCAAAATGCTGTTCCTCAAGGGGAAGGCGCTATGGCTGCTATTCTTGGTTTAGCTGATGATAAAGTAGTTGAATTGTGCCAGAGCGTATCTGCATCAGGTCAAGGTTCAGTTGAAGCAGCAAACTATAATTCACAAGGTCAAGTTGTGATTGCTGGTAGTACTGCATCTGTACAGCAAGTTATGGCACTTGCAAAAGAACAATCTGCTAAAGCAATTGCTTTACCGGTTTCTGTTCCATCGCATTGTTCATTGATGAAGCCGGCAGCAGAAAAATTTGCAGAAGCTTTGGAACAAACTGCCATTGAGCTACCTACCATTCCTGTAATACAAAATGTCAACGCGGGAATTGCTACCGATGTTGCTCAATTACGTCAGGCTTTAACGGCACAATTGTACCAGTCTGTACAATGGACACGTACCATGCAGTCTCTACAAGACCAAGGTATTCAGTACATTGTTGAGTGTGGTCCAGGTACAGTATTGAGTAATCTCGCAAAGCGTTTACCAAATATTGAAAAAGCTTTTTCTATTGATAGTAAGAGCAAAATGGAAGATGCCCTAAATGCTGTTTTAGTGGCAGAAGGAAAAATTGCATGACACAAGAACGCAAAGTTGCATTAGTAACGGGCGCGAGTCGGGGCATTGGCGCTGCAATTGCCCAGCAACTTATTCAAGACGGTTATTTTGTCGTAGGTACTGCGACTTCTGAATCTGGTGCACAAAAGTTAACTGATAGCTTTGGTGAACAAGGTGCAGGTTTGGCGCTCGACGTGCGTAATCTCGATGAGATTGAAGCAGTCGTGTCTCATATTGAACAGAACTATGGTCCTGTACTTGTTCTTGTTAACAATGCAGGTATTACGAAAGACAATTTGTTGCTTCGTATGTCTGAAGATGATTGGGATGACATTCTCAATATCCACCTTAAAGCCGTTTATCGTTTATGTAAACGCGTACTTAAGGGTATGACAAAAGCACGTTTTGGTCGAATTATTAATATCAGTTCTGTTGTTGCTCATTTTGCAAACCCAGGCCAAGCAAACTACTCTGCTGCTAAAGCAGGTATTGAAGCATTTAGCCGCAGCCTTGCAAAAGAGATGGGTAGCCGCCAAATTACTGTAAATAGTGTGGCACCAGGTTTTATTGCAACAGAAATGACAGATGCACTTAGTGAAGACATTCGCAAAAAAATGAGTGATCAAGTGGCTTTAAATCGCTTAGGTGAGCCACAAGATATCGCAAATGCGGTGAGTTTCCTTGCAAGTGATAAAGCAGGTTACATTACCGGTACGGTATTACATGTAAATGGTGGTTTATACATGGCCTAACGCCGATGTATAAACTTTTAAAAATTTTTATATTCAATTAAACTAGTGGCAAATCAAACGCCACAAGCAATGAGGAGAATTCCTGTGAGCGATATCGAACAACGCGTTAAACAAGCGGTTGCAGAACAACTTGGTCTTAAAGCTGAAGAGATTAAAAACGAAGCATCTTTCATGGATGACTTGGGTGCTGACTCTTTAGATTTAGTTGAACTTGTTATGTCTTTCGAAAATGACTTCGACATCACTATCCCTGATGAAGATTCAAACGAAATCACTACAGTTCAATCTGCAATTGACTATGTAACTAAAAAACTTGGTTAATTCGCATATTGCTGATTAAAAAGAAGGCCACCGTAAGGTGGCTTTTTTTATTTGAGTAAAATAATTGAGAGAGATACATATTTTTACAAGATCAACCTCAATTGATAGCAGAGGTGTCTCTTTTTTCAAGTATAACAATAAGGGTCAGTTTAATGACTTTACTATAAACAATAAGATGAGGACTAAAAATGGGTCTTTTTGATTTTGTAAAAGGTATTGGTAAGAAAAATACCGCACCAGCAGAACCACAACCAGCTCCAGCAACGCCAGCAGAACCTTCTGCACAAGAAGTAGCGAATAAATTATTAGGATTAATTAAAAGTTTAGGCCTCGGGGTGGAAGGCTTATCTGTAACATATAATGGTTCAACTGATACTGCGACTATTAATGGTCAAGTACAAAGCCAAGCGGATAAAGAAAAGATTATTCTTATTGTTGGTAACGTCGATCATGTTGCACATGTAGATGACCAGATGACCGTTGCTACGCCTGAACCGGAAAGCAAATTTTATACGGTAAAATCTGGTGATAATCTTTCAAAAATTGCGAAAGAATTTTATGGTGATGCCAACCAGTATCCGAAAATCTTTGAAGCAAATAAACCAATGCTCAAAGATCCGGATGAGATTTTCCCTGGGCAAGTTTTACGTATTCCACAGTAATTGGAATAAATAAAAAGGCGCTTAAAGCGCCTTTTTATTTGATAGTTAAAATCGTTTTGGAATCTTTTGTCCATTAGGTACAGGTGTTTCGGCATTTTTTAAAACACCAAACAACCATGTTTCTGCATGTTGTACTGCAATTTTTAGAGAATCACCTAAAGCTAAGCGACCTGCAATAAAACTTGCTAATGAACACCCTGAGCCATGATATTCACCTTCAAGGCGAGGGCAAGTACTACTCGCTGCAAGTTCACCATCAATATATAAACTATTTTTAATGAAGTTAGGGGTATCTTCATGTCCACCCTTTACTAATACGGCTTTAGCACCCATTTCAAAGAGCTTGTGAGTCGCTTCTTCTAAGTCATCAATACCTGTTAATGCACGTAATTCAACTGTATTTGGGGTAATAAGCGTCGCGAGGGGAATCAGCTCAACAAATGCTTTAACTAAAGTTGCCTGATCTCCTAAAGAACCACCGCTATTAGCAACTAATACTGGGTCTAATACATACTGATAGTCAGGATGGGCATGTAAAAATTCGGCTAGAGCCGCAATATTATCTGTTGTGCCAAGCATACCGGACTTAACACATTTAATCGGTAAATCGCCTACAACAGCATTTGCTTGGGCTAATAATAGTTCTTTTGAGGTTGCTTCAAAGCCAAATACTTGTTGTGAGTTTTGAATGGTAAGAGCTGTACATGCAATTGCTGCATGGGCGCCACTTTGTCCAATCGCTTCAATATCGGCTTGTAAACCTGCACCACCTGAAGGGTCTAAACCCGAGAAACAAAGTACGGTTGGACGCACGGTTATTTCCTTTTCAATTTAAATTTACGTTAGTATAAGAGAGTTTAATTAAACTCTCGACCAATTGAATTAAATACTTTACTGGGTTAGTGATTGAATGGCTATAAAACATATTTTGATTGATTTAGATGGAACCTTAACAGACCCTAAAGTTGGCATCCATACATCAATTCGTTATGCAATGGAGAAGCTTGGTTATCCTTTAGCTGCCGATTTAAATATTGATTGGACAATTGGACCGCCATTAAAAGCATCATTAGCAAAATTATTAGCTACCCAAGATGATGCTTTAGCTGAGCAAGCTTTACTTGCTTACCGTGAGCGTTTTTCGGTGATTGGCTTATTTGAAAATGAAGTATATCCATCTGTTGCAGAAACCCTTAAAGCTTTAAAAGCAGAAGGATATCGTTTGTTCGTTGCTACTGCTAAACCAACGATTTATGCAAAACGAATTTTAGACCATTTTGAATTAAGCCAATATTTTGTACATATTTATGGCAGTGAATTAACCGGTGAACGCACCAATAAAGCTGAGCTTATCCATTATATTCTTGAACGTGAGCAATTAAATCCAGAAGAATGTTTAATGGTGGGTGATCGTCAATATGATATTTTAGGTGCTCGCCACAATGGTATTGAGGCGGTAGCTGTGACTTATGGTTATGGAACAGCAGAGGAACTTGATCAAGCACAGCCAAAAGCAACGATTACGAAATTTTCTGAGCTTTTAGATTATGTTGAACAACAGGCAGTACAAAAGAAAGTTTCTTAAATTTCAAAAATTATAATTGAGAGGTTTGACTTGTAAGTAAACAAGTCAAACCTTTTTTATTTAAATACCGTGTTGTTGACGGTATTGAACAAGTTCTTCAATTGTAATCACTGTCAAGTGATGAGTTTGTGCATAAGCCAAAACTTGAATGCCGGATGCCATAGTGCCATCCGGATTAGTTAATTCACATAACACACCAGCAGGTTTTAAACCTGCTAATCTTGCTAGATCAATTGTTCCCTCAGTATGACCACGTCGAGTAAGCACGCCACCATTACGTGCACGTAATGGGAAAACGTGACCAGGACGATTTAAGTCACTTGCAACAGCACCATCTTTAATAGCAGTTTTAATCGTTGTTACACGGTCTTTAGCAGAAACACCAGTGGTAACACCTTGAGCAGCTTCAATGGTCACTGTAAATGCAGTGTGAAACTGACTTGAGTTTTGAGAAACCATTGGTGGAAGATCTAAATGATCTGCTAATTCTTCTGTCAGGCATAAACATACAATACCTGAGCCATCACGAATCATACGTGCCATGGTCTCAACAGTTAGGGTTTCGGCTGCAACAATTAAATCTGCTTCATTTTCACGATCAAAGTCATCCATCACCAATACAGGTTTACCTTGACGGATATCTTCTAATGCTTGTTGAATGCGCTGTTCAGCAGGAGAGAGGGCTGAGAAAAAAAGTTCTGGTTGAATTAAGCTAGACATAATGAAACGCTCTCGTAAAAATACGGTTGAACATTTCAGGACTGATGTAAAAACAGGCTGGCACTGAAATAAAACGGATTTATCCCAGTTCGTCGTCTTCTTTCATCCGGACTATACCGTCGGCTTTGGAGTTTCACCAAATCTGCTCAAATTACACAATTTAAGCTCGTGGGCTTGTTAATTTATATATGAAAATTAACTTTACCACCGGTGGGGAATTACACCCCGCCCTGAAGCGATGGGTTTTATTATAGCGCGCTTGGCAAAATTGGCTAGATGCTTTTGTAGAATGCTAAGTCTCATTATGAATAAGCATTTTCATAAAACGAAATAGGTTTTTTAACAAGCGCTTACTTGTTGGCTTTAAAAGGGAATGCTATGTTTTTTATAGAAAATTATAAATAAAACAGGTGTTTCATGCAGATAAGAGACTATTATCCATTTAGGAATACTTTATTTATTCAGCATCTCCATATTTTCAGTTATGTATTTATGGCGCTCAGTATTCTTTATTTAATTGCTGCTAATTGGTTGATGCTTCCTGATAGCATTCAACTCATTATTCCACCTGTTATATTGCTTATCACAGCTTGGGTGAGCATAAACGATACCTTAAGCGAGGGAATACGGCAGACTTTACATGGCATTTGCGGCTTAATGGTCGGTTTGAGTTTGGCTGTAATTGGGCAAGTTTATCAAACTGGTGCAGACAGTTATTTACTTTTCTTGATTTGGACTTTGCTTTTATTGCCGTGGCTATATCGCCCAAATATTGGAATCTTTGCTTTAATTTGTATCACAAGCCAACTCGCCCTTTTTTTATTTTTTAAACAGACTTTCTGGGCAGAAAAGTTTCCCTATCTTTATCTTTTTGCACTAAATTTATTAAGTCTTGTACAGTTCTGGATCTGTCAAAAGAAATATATAGCCTTACGTTTTATTTTTATTGCTTGGTTTGCTGTTATTTCAATAACAGGGATGATTCAATTCTTATCAAGTGAAAATTTATCTTATCTGATCTCGGCTTTTTTTCTAGGAATCATGGCTTTTTATTATTTTTTTAATAAAAATGATCAGTTGTGTGCCAGTTTAATGGCTGCTGTTCTTGGCGTGACGGCTACCATATGGCTTGTGGATGGTATTAATCATCTATTTAAAGATTCTAATGAGTTTATCTTTTTATTGATCGCAGGGATTATTTTTACTTGGTTTGCACTCATTAGTTATTTCTTAATCAAGATTTTCCGTCAAAGCCGTTTTTATATCATTCCTTTAGCAATTGGTGCTTGGCTTGCAGGTCTAGCGCTTGCAGCATTTACTTTGGTGTTTTGGGAGACTATTTCCTTAGTTATTGGAATCATCTTTGTTGCTATAGCTATAACTTTACTAACAAAATCGCAAAGCTATTTCATCCGACAGTTTGCATATTGTTTATTTGTGAGTGGACAGACTGCTTTTTTATTCCATCTTGGTTCTGAAATGGATCAAATTTTATGGGTATTAATTGCTCAGATCTTTATTTTATGTATCAGTTATTTTCTTAAGCCTCACTGGTTCTTTATTTTAATTCAAATGCTTGCAACTTATGGCATAGCAGTTATCTATCTACTACAAATGGATCATTCATTATGGTCCTTAAACTCTAGTCAGACTTATTTCAATTTAGTCTTACTTAACTATTTGGTTTTTAGCTCGGTACTACTGATAGGAAGTAAAGCGGTCGTATCGTATAAGCGGAGTATCTTCTTATATACGCTCGTTGTAATTTTGGTGAGTTCATTCTTTGATACCTTTATAGGATTAGCACTTGTTGATTCGGCTGATCAGTCACTATGGTTCCTTTATGCATTGCCGTGCGTATGGTTATTATACTTTGGTTTTTTCTATCTCTATCGACAACTCCACGGTCTAACTTTTTTTGCCTTTTTAATTTTTGGCATATTACTTATTGCACTCGGCTATTTTGAAGTATTCATTTTATTTGTTATTTTGACATGGGCTTTAAAAACTAAAGATCGTATTGTTTATGGTGTTACGCTCATAGTATTTGCCTTTGTGCTCTGGCAACTTTATTACAGTTTACAATTAAGTTTTTTAGCTAAAAGTGCATCAATCTTGGTGTCGGGCATTATATTGCTGGCTTTATATGGATTGCTTCTGAAGGAAGCTAAAAGCAATTTTATTGAGGGGGAAAAGTAATGAAAAAGTATTTCTCCCTTATGCTTGCAGTAGCCACTGTATTATTTTTTGCAGGTTTGGTTGCGAAAAATGAATGGCACCAGCATCAGAGTAAAAGTATTTTTATTAAGCTTAAGCCGGTTGACCCTCGCTCTATTTTACAGGGGGACTATATGGCGCTCGCATATGAATTAAATTTACAATCTCTCAAAGCGCTTTCGGGAAGTGAAAGTGAGGCTTTAGATCAAGTGATTTTTAATCATGCTTCTGTTTCAGCAAAAGTTATTTTAGATTCACAAAATCGAGTAGTTCGTACCATTTTAGATACTCACAATTCATTTGCTGGGCAGCGTTTAATTTTAAAAAATCCTGAAAATCGTTTACAGGCTTTATATCCAGCTTCTCGAAGCTTCTTATTTGCCGAAGGTCTAGCTCAATGCTATGAGAAAGCAAAGTATGCTGAATTTAAGGTAAATACAAAAGGAGAGGCGATTTTATTTGATTTACGTGGAGAAGAGCTACAGCCTTTAAACTGTAAGCAACAGCACAGTTGGTGGAAGGGGACTGCTAGAAGTTTATAAAGGCGTATAAAAAAGCCCGTATTTACGGGCTTTTTTACTTTTAAATCTTTAATTAGGCAACTTGCACAGGAATGCAGTTCGCTGTGTGATTGACTGTATTGTCTGGGTTTGCATATACCAAACGTGGTTTGTGAGTATTTGCTTCAGCTTCGGTGAAATCACCAAACGTAGCAATAATTACAAGATCGCCAACATCTGCTTGGTGAGCAGCACCACCATTTACTGAAATAATGCCAGAGTTATCTTCACCACGAATCGCGTAAGTTGTGAAGCGCTTGCCATTAGTTACGTTCCAAACGTGGATTTCTTCGTATTCACGAATACCAGCTAAATCCATTAATACGCCATCAATTGCACAAGAACCTTCATAGTGAAGTTCAGCATGGGTTACAACTGCACGGTGAATTTTGCATTTTAATAAACGAGATAGCATGGCTAGCGTCTCCTGAGTAGACCTAAGAAGATCTTATAGTGAAATCTTTTGCCTTTGCCGTTCTGGCAATGTGGCTGATGCGCATTTTGCTCCTAAAAAAGCAAGATAGCAAGCTTGATTGTTCAACAATTTAAGCTGGTTTATACGCATTAATTTGGTTCATGGCCTGTGATACTTGTCCTTGAACAAGTAACTTCACTTTAGAAAGAGCGTGATCAATTGCTCCATCCATCAGGCTTTGTTCACTACTTGGCGCTTTTCCGAGTACATGCCCAGAAACTCTTTCTTTTGAACCTGGATGTCCAATACCAATTCGTAAACGATGAAAATTTGGACCAATATGTGGGACAATATCACGTAAACCGTTATGACCGCCGTGCCCACCGCCTGTTTTAAGACGAATTACACCAGGGTTCATATCAAGTTCATCATGAGCAATCAGAATTGCTTCAGGAGCAATTTGATAGAACTTTGAGAAAGGAACAACACTTTGTCCGGAACGATTCATATAAGTCGTTGGTAGAAGTAAACGAACATCGTGCCCTTCTATATTACCACGACCACTAATTCCGTGAAATTTTGGATCATTTTTTAATGTAATGCCATATTTATCTGCAAGCTGTTCAACGAACCAAAAACCTGCATTATGGCGGGTTTGGGCATATTCTGAACCAGGATTGCCCAAACCAACAATTAGCGAAATATTTGACACTAATTTACGCCTTTAAACACTTATGCGCGTTTGAAGTCAGCGTGCATAGGAGTGTTTTTAGATGGATGACGTTGTAACGCTTGAATTTTAACGTTTTCAACTTTATCGCCCACTTTAATTTCTACAACTTCTTCAAAGAAAGCATTGCTTTCTAAAGCTTTTACAAGCTCACGAAGTTCTAAAGTAACACTTACAGGTTCAGCGTTACCACCGTAGATGATAGCTGGAACTAAAGATTCGCGACGAAGGCGGCGGCTCGCACCTTTCCCTTGTTTGTCTTCAGCACGCGCTTGAGCGTTGAATACGAAGTTTGCCATGAGATAAATCCTCATTAAAGATTAAATAAACTAAACTTGCGACCAGTTTAGTGATAGAAAACCCCAGCCAAAGCCAGGGTTAAGAAAAAGCTGCAATATTATAAACTATCGAACATCGCGCTGATAGACTCTTCGTTATTAATACGACGAATCGTTTCAGCAACCATGCTAGCAACAGAAACTTGACGGATTTTGCCCAAGTTCAATGCTTCTTCAGAAAGAGGAATTGTGTCAGTTACGACTAACTCATCAATTACTGAGTTACGTAAGTTCTCAATTGCTTTACCTGAAAGTACAGGGTGAGTTGCATATGCAACAACACGACGTGCACCGAATTGCTTAAGTGCATCAGCTGCTTTACACAATGTACCAGCAGTATCAACCATGTCATCTACAATAACGCAATCACGATCTTTTACATCACCAATCAAATGCATAACTTGCGATTCGTTGGCTTTTTGACGACGTTTGTCAATAATTGCTAAATCGATGTCACCCATCTGTTTGGCTACAGCACGAGCACGTACTACACCACCAACGTCAGGAGAAACCACCATAAGGTTATCATGTTGTTGTTGACGTAAGTCAGCAAGCAAAGCAGGAGTACCGTAGATGTTGTCGACTGGAATATCGAAGAAACCTTGGATTTGGTCAGCATGTAAATCAATCATTACGACACGATCAATACCAACAGTGGTAAGCATGTCTGCAACAACTTTAGCTGTAATCGGCACACGTGCAGAACGTGGACGACGGTCTTGGCGAGCATAACCAAAATAAGGAATAACAGCGGTAATACGACCAGCACTTGCACGACGCAAAGCATCTGCCATAACCAAGATTTCCATAAGGTTATCATTGGTAGGCGCACAAGTAGGCTGAACGATAAATACGTCTTTACCACGAACATTTTCAGTAATTTCTACTGAAATTTCTCCATCAGAAAAGTGACCGACTGATGCAGCACCTAGAGGGATATGTAAGTGACTTACGACTTTTTGAGCGAACTGTGGATGAGCATTTCCACTAAAAACGACAAGATTGGGCATGAAGCACCCTTGGCGGTTGGTATGTAATGAAATAGATGGCAGGGGCGGCTGGATTCGAACCAACGGATGGCGAGATCAAAACCCGCTGCCTTACCACTTGGCGACGCCCCTAATGCGGCAGAACTTTAATATTTTTGCAATGCAATGTCAAGAATAATCAACAAAAAGCAAGGCAATTAAGTCTGTCTTTAAAATAAGAAGAATGGCAGGGGCGGCTGGATTCGAACCAACGGATGGCGAGATCAAAACCCGCTGCCTTACCACTTGGCGACGCCCCTAATGCGGCAGAACTTTAATATTTTTGCAATGCAATGTCAAGAATAATCAACAAAAAGCAAGGCAATTAAGTCTGTCTTTAAAATAAGAAGAATGGCAGGGGCGGCTGGATTCGAACCAACGGATGGCGAGATCAAAACCCGCTGCCTTACCACTTGGCGACGCCCCTAAATTCGATGATATATATGATGGCAGGGGCGGCTGGATTCGAACCAACGGATGGCGAGATCAAAACCCGCTGCCTTACCACTTGGCGACGCCCCTAATATAATCATCATTACAGGTGAAATTGGCAGGGGCGGCTGGATTCGAACCAACGGATGGCGAGATCAAAACCCGCTGCCTTACCACTTGGCGACGCCCCTAACTTGCAACTTTAAAATGATGTAAAGGAGATTCTTTTAAACTATGTACCAAGTAAGCTTTACATGGTGCACGTTTAAGAATGTCATCAACATTCATTTCATCAGTTACTTCAGTAAAAACACAAGCACCTGTACCTGTAAGCTTTGCATGACCAAATTGATCAAGATATTGCATTGCTTCTTCAACTTCAGGGTATAACTTTCTAGCCAAAGGCTCAAAGTTATTTCCAAAATTAGAAGGTTCTAACTGATAGGCGCAAAATTTAGTGGTCTTAGTGTCTCTTGTCAATGTTTTTTGTGAAAAAAGCAATTGAGTGCTGATAAAACAATCAGGTTTTAAAATAATGAACTGTTTTTGATCTAAGTCTATGAATGTTAAATGTTCACCAATACCTTCAGCCCATGCATTTTTACCATAAATAAAAATAGGAACGTCGGCACCAAGTTTTACACCATAGTCAGCAAGCTCTGTCTGAGTTAGGCCACATTGCCATAACTGATTTAAAACAATGAGCGTTGTGGCGGCATTCGAAGAACCTCCGCCTAGACCTGCACCCATTGGAATATTTTTTTCAATGTTAATGTGTAGGCCACACAATTTTTTTGCATGCGGTTTTAATATTTGAGCAGCCCGATAAATCAGATTCTGCTCAAGTTGAACCTCACCTAAACCTTCAATCTGGATTTCATCTTTCTCAATAGGGGAAAAAGTCATCCAGTCATATAAATCAATGAGTTGAAAAATGGTTTGTAATTCATGGTAACCATTTTCACGACGTCCCGTTATATGTAAAAACAGGTTGAGCTTGGCTGGAGAAGGAACTCGAATCATAGATTTATATAGTTAGACTTAACGGTTTTGGATAACCATTGTAATACGGTTTTCTTTATCTTCAGCAAGCGCCTGCTTTAAAACCAGTTTATTTGGTAAAGTTTGTTCACCATCATAACTAAAATTAACCGTCCAACCATCTTCGATGAGTTGGCTCACACGGTTTGCATTATCTTTGCTAATTTGGGCATTTAAAGTTGCAGGTTTCGCTAAAATCCAGCTGGTTAAATGAGTAATGGGGGCTTGCCAACCAGTTGCACGCTCTAAAAGCTCTTCAGGGGAAGCTGCTGTAATAACGCCAGTTTTAGCGCTGTTTAGAGTGACTTCACCCGGTTTTCCTTGAATTTGTGTTTTTCCAACACCTAAAATTCCACTTAACTCGATATCAAAATTATCTTGCTGTTGAACCCATGTGAAAAAAGCACTACCACTTTGTTGGGGAGTACGTACTCCAATTTTACCTTGCAAATTGAAGTGTTTTTCATCTTGTACTTGGTGGGTAACTGCGGGTTTAGGCTGAGTAAAATGCTGACAACCGGTTAAGAATAATACACTTGATCCACAGATCGCTGTGCACAGTTGGGCAAGTTTGCTCATAAATTTAACTCTTTTTTACAGATGTAGGTAAAATTAACGCATCAAGCTGATGCAATTGTGGATCATTCGCGTGCTTTTGTTTCAGTTGTTGTAACACGGTACTAAATTGAGTTAACGATCCTTGCATATACAATGCTTTAGCGTAACGAATGCCAATATTTATGTTATGGCTGAGTTCATATGCTTTGCCTAAAGCTTCCGCTGCTGCTTCATAATCATTTTGTAAAAATGCAATATAGCCCAGCGTATCAAGAATTGAGGCTTGCTCAGGTGCATATTCCAATGCCTGTTCAGCATATTGTCGTGCTTCTTTTAATCTACGGTTTTGTAAAGCCAACGTATACGCATAAGCATTTAGATAAGTCGGGCTATTCGGTTCTAACTGTAATAATTGCTTCAGTGTTTTATCTAGTTTGTCGCGGTCGGTATAAGGGTCTAATAATAAAACTTCTGCATAGATGAGTTCTGGATCATCTGGTAAGTTTTTGATCGCTTCATCTAATAAATTTAATGCAGCTTTTTTATTGCCCATCTTCTTTAAAATTTCAGCTTGAGCTTGATAGAGAAAGCTTGCATGCTGCGGATAATTGACTCGCTCTTGAGTTAAAAAACGTAATGCATCATGTAAATTTTCTTGCTTATCATAAATCGCAATAAGATTACGTCTGGAAACAATGTAAAGACTACCATCTACTAAACGGTAATAGGCTTTAGCAGTCTCATAGTGCTGTTTTCGTTCAGCATTGATTGCTAGGTAGTAATACGCTTCATTTTGATACTTTGCAGAGTTGCGTAAATCAACCAAATATTGTTCAGCTTTATCATATTGCTTCAGGTCAATACTGGTTAAGCCCGCAATAAATAATGCTTCTTCAGCACGAGGATTGCTCTCAATAATTTTTTCTAATTTTTCAAGAGCAAGCTGGGGCTGATTAATCTGAATGAGATATCGCACTTCAGCTAATCGAATATCTAGATTTTTCTTATATTTACGGCTGGATTTTGCATACCATTTTAAAGCACCTTCTTGATCACTTAGGGCAATCAACAGGTTGGCTTTCATCAAGATAAAACTGGTTACTTTAGGACGACGGCGTAGTGCACGATTAATGGTGTTTAGTGCTGGTTCTAATTGGCCATTTTGTGCTTCCAGATTAGCGATAAGCGCTAAAATAGAAGGATTTTCCTTTTCTGCACTTGAACGTAAAGCGGTTAATAAAACTTCTCGGTCTTGTGCATTTTCGGGTGCAATACTTGCCAAAATTTGTTCAAGATCGGCAGTTGGATCTATTTTTAAAATTTTATCCAAAGTTTCAGCAGCAAGCTGATATTCATGTGTCTTTAATGCAATATGCGATAAATAAAACAAAGCAGGGACGTCTTTAGGCTCTTGAACGACCCAATGTGTTGCGATATTTAGTGCAGCTTGTAAGTCGTTGTATTCAAGTGCAACATCTAAAGCACGCTGTTTAATGGTTGTTGAGTTGCTTCTAATTGCAAGTACGGTGTAATTATGCAGTGCCGTAGGAATATCGTCATAAGCTAAGGCAAATTCAGCGACCATACTCTGTTGTAGAGCCTGATCAAATGAATGCACGGCATAGGTCTCTTGCAACGGACGTGCATAGACATATGAGGACATGCTACCTAACAATAAGAATGTGGTAGAATACTGTCTTATCGAAGCACCGTTAAAATTAATACGGCTATTCATTTGACGCAATTTTTATTGATCCAAAGTAATGCTTTTTATGACACCGATGTTGCACAATAGCATAAATTTAGCGAAATGATGATCTGATATGTCTTTCTTTGCATTGGGTGTCAACCATCAAACAGCTTCTGTAGAACTCCGCGAGCAAATTGCTTTCAATGCAGAGCGATTAAGTAATTTGCTTGCCGAGCAACGCCATCATGAGTCTTTAAAAGACTTAGTGGTTGTCTCAACCTGTAACCGTACAGAAGTCTACGCCATGGCGGAAGATGCCGAAAGCCTTCTGAAATGGTTAGCCGATGCCAATAATATTGATGTAAAGCAGTTAATTCATCATGTTTATCGTTACGAGAATGCTCAAGCGATCACACATTTAATGCGTGTTGCAAGTGGTTTAGATTCCTTAATGTTAGGTGAACCACAAATTTTAGGGCAGGTAAAAAATGCTCTAGCATTGTCTAAAGAAGCGCAGACGGTTTCTCCTGAGTTAAACAGTGTATTTGAATACGCTTTTTATGCGGCAAAACGTGTGCGTACAGAAACAGCTGTAGGTAGTCATGCAGTTTCAATGGGTTATGCTGTTGCACAATTAGCCTTACAAGTCTTTAGTAAACCTGAAAAACTCACTGTTATGGTGGTTGCAGCAGGTGAAATGAATAGTCTGGTGGCCAAGCACTTAGCGGAAATGGGTGTTGCCAAGATTATTATCTGTAATCGTAGCCGTGAACGTGCTGACCTGCTCGCTCAAGAAATTGCCCATCAAGTTGAAGTTGAGATTATTGATTTTTCAGCTTTATCAGAAAATTTATACCGTGCAGATGTTGTTTCAAGTTGCACAGGTAGTTTGCATCAAGTTATTGCGTATGCAGATGTTAAAACGGCATTAAAAAAGCGCCGTTATCAACAAATGTTAATGGTTGATTTAGCTGTACCGCGCGATATTGACCCTAAAGTGGAATCACTTGATGGCGTATATCTATACGGAGTTGATGACTTACAAAGTGTAATTGATGAAAACCTAGCCCAACGCCGTCAAGCAGCTGTTGAAGCTGAGGTGATGGTGAATCAATTAGCCACCCAACTGATTACACATCAAAAAGTCAAAGAAGCAGGCAGTACAATCCATGCTTACCGCCACCATAGTGAAGAAATTAGTCAGCAAGAACTTGCTCATGCTTTAGATGCATTGCACCATGGCGGCAATCCAGAGCAAGTACTCAAAGAATTTGCTCACCGCTTAACACAAAAGTTAATGCATCCAACGTCTATGTTGTTACGTGAAGCTGCTAAAGCAGAAAGTCCTGATTATTTCGAGTGGCTCCAACAGCATCTACAGGATGTATTTGATCATGAGCGAAAACCGAAACGTTAAGACAATAATCTTAAGCTAATTTGTTTGGTGAGCTCATTGAGTTGTTGTCTTAAGTTTCTTGACTCAACTAAAGAAATTTTAGATTTTAGCTTTTGACGTAAATATCTTTCTTGTAAGCCTAATGCATATTCTTTAGCGAGTTTATCTGCTACTTCTGGTGCTTGAGTTAATGCCTGAATATTAGTTCTTTGCATAATATCTGCAATTTCATGGCAATAACTGCTACATGCACCTAACACATAATATGTCGCTAACTCTTGGTCATCAGGCAATTCATCAAATATACGATTTAGAATTGCTAATATTTTAGCCAATAATTCATCTTGTGGAATATAAGCCCGTAATCCTTCAAAATGAATATAAAGAAACGGATGGTGCATCAAAATTGCGACAGCAAAGTCTTCATCTTTTGTCTGTATATTAAAAGATAACGATGCATCATGACTAATTTGTGGGGTAAAGCGCTTACCTAACCCTAACTTTTCACGGAAAGATTGGGTTAATAGATAACGGAAAGATCCCTGTTTGGGTAATAACTCGGTAAGTTCTCTTAGTTCGCCCATGACAAGACTTTTGCCCTCAGGCGTACTAATGTCATGTTGGCCAGTAAGATGGGCAAAAACAAAGTCAGAGAGCAGGGGCGCTTGCTGTAAAAGTCTTTGGAAGTTTTCGAGGCCTTCACGTCGAATTAATGAGTCTGGATCATGATCATTTGGTAATACAAAGAACTTAAGCTCACGTCCATCATTTAGAAGTGGTAACGCAATTTCTAAAGTTCGACGTGCTGCTTTTTGACCTGCTATATCGCCGTCAAAGGCAATTGTAATTCGATTATTTTGTTTAAATAAAATATTAAGGTGTTCTGTATTACTTGCCGTTCCTAAAGTCGCGACAGCGCCTGTAATACCATATTGCTGTAAAGCAATAACATCCATATATCCTTCAACCATTAACCAGTCGTTAGACTTTAATTTTCTACCTTCATATAAACCATAAAGTAATTGGTTTTTATGGAAAACTTCTGAGTCTGGTGAGTTGATGTATTTAGGTTTAATTTCGTCATTGAGTGCACGACCACCAAAACCAACTACACGACCCTTCGGGTCTCGAATTGGAAAAATGACACGATCACGTAAAAGGTCAAAGTCACGACCACTATCGCTTGAACGGATGAGGCCAAGTTGCTTTAAGCCCTCAATATCATAAGGAAAAGCTTTTTCTAGATGCTGCCAGTCTTCTGGTGCATAACCTAAACGCCAGAACTGAATAGTCTGGTCACTTAAACCACGTTGCTTAAAGTAATTTTTGGCTTTTTGACTAGTCGGTAATTGATGCTCATAAAACTGGGCAACATTTTCTAGAAGGTCGTATAAATTACCTTCTTGTACAGGTTCCTCAAAATTAAATGGCTGTTCGAACTGGGCAAAAGGATCATCAAAATACACTGGTTCAAGTGTATTGTACTGATCATCTACAGGTGCTTGAGTACTGGGTTCAACAACTGTTTTTGCTGGAACTGGTGGTTTGGTAACCTGGCGTGTATAAGACAGTTTTTTATTATCGGTATTATCTTTGGGTAATTCGACACCTGCATTGCTCGATAACTCTTTCATTACATCGATAAAGTTTCGGTTATCAATATCCATTAGGAAACGGATGGCATTGCCGTTTGCTTGGCAACCGAAGCAATGATAGTACTGTTTATCGCGATAAACATGGAAAGAAGGGGTTTTCTCTTGATGAAAAGGGCAACAACCAGAATATGTTCGTCCGGTCTTTTTCAATTTCACACGTTGACCAATCAGATCGACAATATCTGTCCGATCTAGAATCTGATCAATCGTATGCTGTGGAATTGCCATAATTCAGATAACCGTGTTTAAACTAATGATGCGATAGGTCAGATTATTCTGACATGATGAAACGAGATATGCCCGATAAATATTTTACTATTTTATAAAAACAAACAGGCAAGTCATATCACTTGCCTGTTTGTTGGTTATTTTTAAGCTGTTATGACTTATTGAGCAGCGTCGTCCGGTTCAGTTGAAGATGCTGCAGGTGCAGTGGTTGCACCTTCTGCTGCTTTTTCAGGCTTATCAAGTAAACCGAAGCTTAAACGGTTAGTCCAGCTACGTTCAGTTTTTGGAGTCTCAACCGGTGCTTTTGTTGTTTCTTGAGCTTCTTCTTTGCCAGAATTACCTATTAAACCAAAGCTTACACGGTTCAGTAGACTACGTTTAGGTTCTGTTTCAGTAGTCGTAGTATCAGGTGTTGTAGACTTAGATTCACGGCCAAGAATACCCAAGGTAGCACGGTTAATCCAGTTGCCTTCTTTACGGGCAGCACGCATGTTTACTGTGCCATTTTTATTAACAAGGCTAGGATAATTAAGCTTTAAAACTTCAATGTATTGTTGTGAAGTTGCTTTGTCACCCAACTGGTCATAGCTATATGCCAAAGTTGCTAATGCTTCTGGTATTTGAGGTGTTTGTGGATAGTGTTCAATTACCCATTGTGAACGCTCAGCTGCTGCAACCCATGCTTTACGTTTAACGTTAAAGCGTGCGGCATTCATTTCGCTTTCAGCAAGCTCTTGACCAATAAATTTCATACGCTGTGCTGCATCGACAGAATATTGGCTGCTTGGGAAGCGGCGAATCAGATCAACAAAGTTTTGATAAGCAACTTTTAAATAACTGATGTCACGGTGTGATTGTTGCAAAGACGTGTAGCGCAATAAACTGTCATAGTTCAGCTCCATGTTAGATACGCCACGTACATAGTAAGCATAATCTACATTTGGATGCTGAGGATTTAAACGAATAAAGCGTTCAGCTAGAGCAATCGCCCCTTCATAATCTTTTTGTTTAAATTTTGAATAGAGAAGTTCGAGTTGTGCTTGTTGCGCGTATTGTCCAGTTGGATAATAGGTGTCAATCGCTTCTAAAGATTTAGTAGCTTCAAGATATTGACCACGATCAAGAGATTTTTGGGCCTTTTCAAAATATGCTTGTTCACTAGATTGCGGGCCAGTATCGACCACTTCTTTTTTACTTGGATTGCTGCTACAGCCCACAAATGCAGACGCTACACCTAGAGATAAGGCAAGCATCGTAATTTTATAACGTGGTAGCGACATAAAAACTCCTCTGTTATGTTGGGCAATGAGCTACAATTGCGCTATTAAACCACTTTTATCTCAATGATCAAATGACTTCAGCACAATCTTCAAACACAAACTTCTCTGAAACCGACTTCAATTTACTTGAAGATTCTGAGGATGCAGATAACCATACTTCTGATACAACTGCAACACGTTTATCGTTGCAAGTTCAGTTAGATGAAAGCTACTTAGGGCAACGTATCGACCAAGTTGCAGCCATGGTGTGGAGTGAGTTTTCGCGTGAAAAGCTCAAGCAATGGTTGAAGGATGGCCATCTGTTGGTGAATGGTAACATTGTTAAACCTAAGCATCGTTGTGAAGGGACAGAGCTACTTACGCTCGAAGTTGAGCTTGAAGCTCAGACGACGAGTCAACCTGAAAACATTCCACTTAATATTGTTTATGAAGATGATGATATTTTAGTCATTAATAAACCAGTAGGGATGGTAGTGCATCCAGGAGCAGGTAATACCTCTGGAACTTTAGTGAATGCCTTGCTTTATCATTTTCCAAAATTGGCAGAACTTTCTCGTGCTGGTTTAGTACATCGTATTGATAAAGACACCAGTGGACTATTAGTTGTTGCTAAAACACTAGAAGCGCAATTTTCTTTAAGTAAACAATTGGCAAATAAGTCGGTTTATCGTGTATATGACTTAGTTGTTTATGGAAATATTATTGCTGGCGGTACGATTGATGAGCCAATTAAACGTCACCCAGTTGACCGTGTGAAAATGGCGATTTTACCGGGTGGGCGTGATGCAGTGACGCATTACAACGTAAAAGAGCGTTTTAAAGATTTTACTCGTGTGCAAGCTCGTCTTGAAACAGGCCGAACTCATCAGATTCGTGTGCATTTTAGTTATATTGGTTACGGCTTGATTGGTGATCAGGTTTATATGAACCGTATACGTGTACCTGCTGGTGCATCTGAATTACTCATTGAAACTTTACGTGGTTTCAAACGTCAAGCATTGCATGCAGCTAAGTTGGGTTTAAAACATCCGCGTACTGGTGAAGAAATGTTATTTGAAGCACCTTGGCCTGAAGATTTTACTCAGTTGGTTAATGTGCTACGTTCAGAAAACGCTGCATATTAAGGACATGCATATGGAATTTGTTCAAGGTTTACCGCAAGGCGTATTTGTAGGGCAGACACGTGTTCAACATCCTTTGGCTTTGCCAACAGACCAAACCGAATTAACTGGGTTTAATCTTGCTTTACACGTTAAAGACGAAGCTGCACGCGTTCAGCAGCATCGAATGATGCTTTTAGACGAATTTGCTCAGTTTGGTGTTAAGAAAATGACATGGATGACCCAAACGCATAGTACGATTTGTCATACGGTAAATGAACAAATTTCCTTTACAGCATTAATTGGCGATGGATTGGTTACTCAAACCAAAGGTCATGCGTTAATGATGATGACAGCCGATTGTTTGCCTGTAGTACTTGGTAACGCAGAGGGCACTGAAGTTGCCAACTTACATGCAGGGTGGCGAGGTTTGGCGGGTGGTATTATTGAAAATACAGTTGCTGCAATGCAAAGCCCTCCAACTTGGGCGTGGTTAGGAGCTGCGATTAGTCAACCTTGCTTTGAAATTGGAGCCGAAGTAAAAACTGCTTTTTGTAGTAAATATCCTGAATTGGAAACTGCATTTATTGATGGAGCAGCTCCAGATAAATTTCATGCAGATTTATACGCGATTGCTCGTTTTATTTTGCAAGGCCTTGGTGTTAAGCAAGTTTTAGGCGGCGATCAATGCTCATATCAACAGGGTGATGAGTATTTTTCTTATCGCCGTGATGCTAAAACGGGACGTATGGCAACTTTTGTTTTTATTTAGTTTATAAAAATCGTATTTCATTTTAGAAGTACGATTGTTGTGTTATCACTCTCTTATGTTATTTAGATTTTAAAATGACATAAGAGAGTTTTTTATTTTTGTATTTTCAGTACTTACTAAAATAATTCGTTAAAAAGCTAGTCTTTGATATTTATAGATCATGGTTTAGCAAGTTTTAATAAAATGATAAAATACAAAAAATCGCTCAAAAAATTAAGCTTATGTCTTTGCCTGAAAAACATCTCTCTATTGTCTATCACAGCCCCTATGGTCATACCGCAAAGGTAGCATCTGCTATTGCTGCTGGTGCAGAGGTGATGGGGGTTAAAGTACATGTGATGAATATTGAGCACATTGACTGGGATGTTTTAGATGCCTCACAGGGTATTATTTTTGGTTCTCCAACATATATGGGGAGTGTAACTGCCGACTTTAAAAAGTTTATGGATAGTACCTCCAAACGCTGGAAAAATCGTTTATGGCAAGGCAAATTAGCAGCGGGTTTTGCAAATTCAGGTGGCCTGAGTGGTGATAAGCTAGCGGTTTTGCAACAACTTAATATTTTTGCGATGCAGCATGGCATGCTCTGGTCTGGTTTGCCTTTAATGACAACAGGCCATACCGAAACTGATTTAAACCGTTTATCGAGCTGTTTAGGTTTAATGACTCAATCAGATAATGCACCAGTTGAAATTACACCGCCACAAGGTGATTTAGATACTGCTAAATGGTTTGGTGAATATATTGCTGGACTTTTATATAGATTAAATTAGTAAAAAATAAAAAAGCCTCTTTATAGAGGCTTTTTAGTCTATTATTTATGAAATATACGGGCTTTATCACGTTGCCAGTCACGTTCTTTTTCAGTTGCGCGTTTATCGTGGAGTTGTTTACCTTTCACGAGTGCAATTTCAAGCTTGACCAGATGACCTTTCCAGTAACACGCTAATGGAACGCACGAATAACCTTTTTGGTTCACTGCACCCATAAGCTTTTCAAGTTCACGACGAGATAATAATAATTTACGTGTACGTGTAGCTTCCGGCACGATATGTGTAGATGCAGAAAGGAGCGGTTGAATTTGTGCACCAAATAAAAATGCTTCACCGTTTTTAAAAATGACATAACTTTCTGTCAAACTCATACGACCAGCACGTAAAGACTTTACTTCCCAGCCGAGTAAAGACATGCCAGCTTCAAATTTTTCTTCGATAAAATAATCATGACGGGCACGTTTATTTTGTGCGATGGTTCCGCCATTATGTTTCTTTACTACTGTTGCTTTCGCCATAATTCAAACTTCCACAATTGTCCCTATTGTGCCGTAAACTGATGCCAAGGTGAAGTTTTTTCCCACATATCAATATTTCGCCTCGTGTATAACTTTTGCTAAAATAGGTGCACAATACAATTAGAGTACTAGCGGATGTCTAAAACGCGTGTAATTTATCCTGGAACATTTGACCCTATCACAAATGGGCACGTTGATTTAGTTACTAGAGCATCAAGAATGTTTGATGAGGTCGTAGTAGCGATTGCAATTGGACATCATAAAAATCCTTTGTTCAGTCTAGAAGAGAGAGTTGCACTGGCACAGTCATCATTAGGCCATCTATCAAATGTTGAATTTGTAGGTTTTGATGGTTTATTGGTTAATTTTTTCAAAGAACAAAAGGCTACAGCAGTACTTCGTGGTTTAAGAGCAGTATCTGATTTTGAATATGAGTTTCAATTGGCTAATATGAATCGCCAGTTGGACCCACATTTTGAAGCCGTGTTTTTAACACCTTCGGAACAGTATTCTTTTATTTCTTCGACGTTGATCCGAGAAATTGCACGTTTGAAAGGGGATGTAACCAAGTTTGTTCCGCAAGCTGTGGTTGAAGCTTTTGAACGTAAACATCAACAAGGTTGGTAAAGTGTCGTTATATATCACCGATGAGTGCATAAACTGTGATGTTTGTGAACCAGTTTGCCCAAATGAAGCTATTTTTATGGGTGAAGTGATTTATGAAATTAATCCAGATTTATGTACCGAGTGCGTTGGTCACCATGATCAGCCACAATGTCAATTATTTTGTCCAGTCGACTGTATTCCTAAAGATCCGCAGCATGAGGAAACGGAAGAACAGCTATTAGACAAATATAAAAGATTAATTGCTCAAAAAAGCACAAGCAATTAGTGAATAAATTTGTTAATATGCGCCCTCGAAGTGAGCCGGATGGTCGCTGCTGTGGAGGTCTCCGTGACTGAAGCAGGAGAGGAAAGTCCGGGCTTCATAGGGCAGGGTGCCAGGTAACGCCTGGGCGGTGAAAGCCGACGGAAAGTGCAGCAGAGAGTAGACCGCCTCATTCGTGAGGTAAGGGTGAAAGGGTGCGGTAAGAGCGCACCGCGTGTCTGGTAACAGTTCACGGCATGGCAAACCCCACCAGAAGCAAGACCAAATAGGAATCCTAGGTGCGGCCCGTACTGGATTCGGGTAGGTCGCTTGAGCGTATGAGTGATTGTACGCCTAGAGGAATGACCATCCTCGACAGAACCCGGCTTATAGGCTCACTTCACCTCATTTTATTTAAAATTTTTCTTGACGCGCGGTAAAGAAGCTAAGATAATGCGCGCACAGTTTACGGCTATGTAGCTCAGTTGGTTAGAGCACCGCACTCATAATGCGGGGGTCACAAGTTCAAGTCTCGTCATAGCCACCATTTTACAGACCACGCTCCTGCGTGGTCTTTTTTTATGCTTATTTTTTGATTAAACACAGTTTGTAAAGACCGACTTTATAGTTCTGGCATTGTTTGTCTAACCCAATTTCTTCATGTTCTTATAACACTTAACAAGGATGTTGAAGACATGAAAAGGTCATTATTATTTTTAGGAATTCTAAGCTTAACTGCTGGAGCACAAGTCTCTGCGGCTGATTTGAGTTGGGGTGATCCAACTTTAGATTCGGGTCAATTTAAAGTGTCTGGTGCGGTACGTTCCCGTTATTTACATAAGGACTATGTGGTTGGGGCCAATGAAGGCTCTCAAAATGATGACTGGCGACTCACAGATATTAAATTAGTGTTGGGTTACGAAAATCCAGATTGGATTGCGGGCTTAGATGCTCGTTGTTACCAATATAATCGCCTGTGTGACGCAATTTTTCTCAAAAAAGTATGGGCAGGTTATAAACTATCTGACCAACAAAGAGTTACAGTAGGTTTACAACCTGTTGATTTTGGCTTTGGAGAATTTTGGGGCAGCAGTTATTACGAGACACTTTTAAATACGGTTGGTTTAGAAGATATTGATAATTTAGGAATTAAATATAAATTTGCAGATGATAAATATAATTTGACCTTAGGTTTTTATCCATCTGATGGTGGAAATTATAAGGGTACTTCAAAGGACTCAAGCCGATATAGTGGTAATTTTGTTGAAGCTGATGACTTGTCCAATGGCACTAATATTGAAGAAAAAAA